>CAKZYM010000634.1 GCA_937884685.1 uncultured Calothrix sp. | reverse complement strand
TATCTATTATTGCTTGCTCGTACTCGTCGAGCAACATTATTTGTAAGTTTGCAGGCAAATAGTTTTGACTTAAGTTAGGCTTTAATTCGACAAGAATGTTAGTATTTGAGGGGGATTCTAAGGTGATGGTAACAATTAAAGCGACTGTTTCTTCTTGACTTCCTAATTTTAAAAGCTTGCAGCGCTTTAAATTATTCGCTTTTGATTTACTTCTAAAAGCTAAAGCTGGCTGGGTTACGTGGGAATCTAAAACTGTTTCTACCGACTCCCAACCAATTTCAAAAATATTTTTAAACCATTGACTTAAGTTAAGTAATGGTCTGAGTGCTTGCAAGTATGAAGGTAATTGTAAGAGTGAATCTAACTCATCCAAAGATAATTTTCCTTTTGCTGGTACATTTGGCGTAAAGCCTAGCAATACAGCTTCTTTTCGGTCTTCATCAATCTCTACTATTATGTAGCCAATCCTGTCCAAGCCAGCGTCCAAGGGAATATCACAACTTGAAGCACCTCTTTTTATCGGACGACATTCTAAACTACCTTTGCCAGTTATCCATAAATCAGCTACGTCTTCGATTAATCGTATCGAAGGATTCCAACTATCTCCAGCAGTAATGTTAGTGGGAATGCCTATGATACGCAAGTAATTATTAACAGCACATACAGCAATAGTATTTAGATAAACTTGTCGTTCTTTATCTGATATTGGCTGCTCGTTAGCAAATTGCTGCGCTATATGTAATATTTCTGTTGTTAAGGGTATCGGAACCGACCAATCCTCATCTGAAAATTGGTTATTTTTATTCATGGCATTTGTTCTTTTAGGTATGTTTAGCGCTGCTTGAAGAAGTAGATGGTTGTTCAATATAACCTTGGGAAAAACCGAATTCCCGTAGCAAAGGTAGGCATTTACGATTATAAAATTTGGGCAAATCCTTAGCTTCTTGTGGATTTAAGTTAAACTCTGCTCCAATAGTTTTCCAGCTAAGAGTATTTGGAGGAATTCGCCTTAATATTAAAGCTTGAGCGTTAATTTCAGGTCGTTTTCGGAAGCAAATACTGCTTAATCTTCTGTCTGGATCTGCTTGCACCCATTGGATAGTTTTTTCCCATATTTCTATCGCTGGTTGGATATCTGGAGATGAAACTATATCATCTATGGGATTATTTGTAACTCCTTGTTCTGTTTGTTTAATTGTAAAAAATCGCCGTTGTTGTCTATATTTACCATCTCGCATTCTCCTCAATCGTTTTTTGAGTTCATCATCAAGCCAAACAATCGGACCTTTAATATCCGGGTTGTATTCTTCTAGATGTTCGCAGCAGTATTCCCACATTTCTTGGAGAGCGTCATTATAGTAAGATGCATGTTCTCTCCAAAGCTTGCCGGATTTCATTACTAATAGATGCACCTGAGCTAATACTTGCTGACGCTCTAAACTTTGGGATGGATACAAAAGGGCAGTTGCAATCAGCTCGCGGAGTTTCAAATCTAACTCATTCATAGAATTATATACGAAAATGTTTTACATTCCTCTCTAAAGCTGGTTGTATGAAAACGTACATTAATGTACATAAATAGCTATTTGAAAGATTGTAATCACACTTTATGAAAATACACTTTCGTATCTTATTATTCCGCGCTAGCTTGAAAAATGATATTCACAATGGACTCTTTTCTATCCTCACTATATGCTTTGTTTAGTTACTACGATGAACATAGAGATTTTTCGCAAATAATTTTAATTATTTAACAATGGGGTATTGGTAATTAAAAGCAAGCTTTTTAAATAAAAATAATCCTCAACGACTAAATATTCTAAATATCTAGACAAATTGCAAGATATTGAATGAATTATTTACCTTATAGGTGCAATCTATAACCTTTATGTTTACTTTGCGAAATTCATGCTTCTCGTCCGTAGTAAAACTAAGTGGTAGTTATGTATTCTACTACTTTGTCATATATGGGTACTCGTCAGAATGAGTGGGACAAAGCATTAGGTATTTATTAAGGAGAAAGTTGGAAACAGAGGGGGAAGGTTGAGAATATATTGGACTTAATTCAAACCGCTAGCGAAATAGCTAAAGACATCCATTACATAAAAATGTAAAAGTGTAAAGAGATTTTATCAATGTTAAACAAAATTTCAGAGCCAAAAATACATATTGTTCGATGGGTAATTACGATTGGATGGCTGCTTTTAATTTTATCGTTATTTTACGACCCTATAAGTCATAACTGGACGTACCCAAATAACTCCTTTTCGCCATTTCGCGATTCTCTGAGATGCGTGTTGGTACAGGGAAAATGTTTACCAGAACAGCCTTACCCTATCGGAACCCGAGTTTTCTGGGGGATGGTTATTCCTACAGCAATTGCTATTTTATTAGTTTTCGGTCATGAATTTTGGCGACGGATTTGTCCGCTATATTTTTTATCCCAAATTCCCCGTGCTTTGAATTTGAAGCCATTATTAGATATTAATAAAAATTCTTGGCTGGTTAAAAACCATTTTTACTTACAATTTTCTTTGTTATTTATTGGTTTAAATGCACGGATTTTATTTATTAATTCTGACAGGCTAGTTTTAGGTATCTTTTTACTCACGGTTATCTTATCAGCAATAACTACTGTATTTGTTTATGGTGGTCGTAGTTGGTGTCATTATGTCTGTCCATTCGGCATTGTACAGATGATTTTTACAGGACCGCGAGGTTTATTAGGAAGTAACGCTTTAGCTGCAAATCCTGGTAGTATTACTCAGTCGATGTGTAGAAGCGTTGATGAAAAAACTAGTCAAGAGGTAAGTGCTTGTATTGGTTGTAAGTCTGCTTGTATTGATATTGATGCAGAGAAGTCTTATTGGGAAAACTTGCGAAAACCAGGAAGAAAATTGGTTCAATACGGTTATTTAGGATTAGTTATTAGCTATTTTGTTTACTATTATTTGTATGCAGGTAATTTTGATTATTACTTTTCTGGTGCTTGGACTCACGAGGAAAATCAATTAGCAACTCTTTGGAAACCTGGCTTTTATGTTTTGGGTCGAGCAATTGATATACCTAAAATTGTCGCTGTTCCGTTAACTTTTATTTTAAGTGTAACTATAACTTATTATATTTGTTGCAAAATAGAAAAGTATTACAGAGCTTATTTGAAACAAAAACAAACTTCGATAAGCTCTCATGTAATTCGACATAGAACTTTTTCGGTATGTACTTTTTTAGCTTTTAACTGCTTTTTTATATATGGAGGTCGTCCGGAACTTCTTCGATTACCTATTGTCTTACAATTAT
>CAKZYM010000633.1 GCA_937884685.1 uncultured Calothrix sp. | reverse complement strand
TATGGGTCTTGTTTGATAGTATTAAGGTCGTCAAAATAAGTAGTACCAAATCCTACTAGTTCTACTCTTCCAAACAAACCTGCAACACTACGATATTGAACTGCTAAGTTATAGGTTAAATCTGGTGCAAAGGTAGTTCTTTTATCCTCTAAATTCTCACCGGTGAAAGGGTCATTACCATTTCTAAATCTAGAATTCAATAAACCTAACCCGGCAATTATATCCAGCCCTTTTACAGGAGTTGCTCTAACTTCCAGTTCTGCCCCAGTAACATTGACATCAGCATTATCAATAAAAATATTACCTTGATCTATACCAACAAACTGAAAATTATCGACTTTGTTATGAAACAAAGCCAGATTGACGTTTAGTTTATTGTCTAACCAAGAAGATTTTAAACCCACTTCATAATTCCAAGAAGTTTCTGCATCAAAAACGGCTGTATCTTCGGTAAACGGTTCAAAACTAGCTCCTGCTGGTCGATAACCCCGAGAAATGCTGCCGTATGTGGATAAGTTGGGAGTTAATTTGTATTTAGCTACAAATCGAGGTAATAAAGCATCTCCATTTTTCTCAACATCCTGCAAGGATAGAAATGGTATCACTAAGGAACCATCTGTTGAAGTAAAGATTTTAGTTCCATCTATTTTGCTATTAGTAGATTCATAGCGCAAACCTGCTGTTAAAGTCAGACGTTCGATGGGTTTATAGTCAACCTGACTAAATACTGCATAGGTTTTAGTGTTACTTTCGTAATCATTCTTTTCTTCCCCAGCAGGAAGACCAAGCCCTAGTGCTAGGGAATCAGCACCGTAAATGAAGTCACGATTATTCTCAAATTTGGATGATTCAAAATAACCACCGAATATCCACTGCAATTTGTCTGCTTCTTCAGGAGATTGGAAGCGAAACTCTTGACTAAATAATTTTGACTTAAAATCTGGTGCGCTAATTCGACCATCTGCGGTAGTTACATCTACGTCATATGCAGCTTTCTGACTAGAGGAGCGATTAGTCGTAATTGAGGTAAACCGAAAATCTGGCTTATTGTAAGCTATTTTCAACGATTGAGCTTTATTGACTATATTGTTAAAGCCATTAAAATCTAACTCTGTCTCTGATGGATCTGATTGATTGAGCAAAACATAGGGAGCAGCCCCTTCCCGATAATCATCAAAGGAAGCATTGAATGAGACTTCCCAATCTAGTGAAGGTGTCCACAGCAATTTGACTCGACCGTTTCCTCCCGAACCCCCATCTACATCTTTATCTAAAAATGTATTGCGTACATAACCATCTCGCGTACTGTAATCACCGGAAAGACGGAAAAATAGCTTATCTTCAACTAAAGGACCACTGACACTTGCTTGAGCTTTAAAAGTGTCATAATTACCGTAACTAATGCTATTCTTGAATTCAAATTCATTAGTAGGTTTTCTGGTAACGACATTGATGACACCTCCAAGAGAACTTCTCCCATAAAGAGTATTTTGAGGTCCCCGTAATATTTCCACTCTTTCTAAATCATTGAAGCCTAAATTTTGAAAACCAGAGAAATCGTAAGGAACATCATCTACATATATACCAACTCCATCCCTGGAGAAAGCATTGAAGTTACTGATACCACGCACGCTATAAAAACTTGAGAGACGATTTGTTCCGCCATTAAATACTGAAAAGTTAGGGGTATTTTTCGCGACTTCCTCAAAAGATTTAACATCACCACTTTCTAGTTGATCCCGGTCGATAACTGTAATACTGATAGGTACATCTTGAAGATTCTCTGCTCTCTTTTGAGCCGTAACAATTAGTTCAATGACATCTTCTTCGTTCTGTTCTGATGACTGGGGAGTTCCTTCTGGCTTTTTCTCGGTTGCTGCTGGTGGTTGTTCTTGGGATGGTTGTTCCGGTTGTGTTGCTTGTGGTGAAGTCGTTGATGGCTCAGTCGAAGATGTAACTGGAGTCAAACCAAAAATTAATCCTTGATTACTATCAAATAACTCTGCTTTTGGTATTCCCTTTTCACCAATAACTGTTATACGGATAGTATTTGCATCTTTATTTATTACTGTTATTTCAGATATTCCTGCAACTGGTTTTTCTTGAGTAAATTTACTACCATTATTTAAACCTAGTTGAGCATTATTGATATCAGCAATAAAATTATTACCGTCACTATTATTTGTAACCTGTAACTGTTTCCCCTGAGAAGTTTCTAAAATTAATTCCAATCCTTTATCAGTAGAATTAACTTTAATATTAGTAATTTTAATAATTTTGATACTATTAGTATTGTTTGTATTAGTAGATGCTTGTGCGAATAAATTACTATCAATACTTTCCCTTTTCTGAGAATTTAAATCTGTAGTTTGTGATGATATTTCTGCACTCAAAACTACAGTTGTACTTAATACCCAAGTCGTACTCGATAATAATATAAACCTCAAAACTGGACTAAATTTCCGATAAATCAATCCATTTGCGTATGTCATTATTACTCCCCACAAAAACTCTATTAATTGAATATTGTGTAAAATAGATTACTGAGAATCTTTTTTAACTACATATATAGAATCTTAGAGAATTTACAGGAGAGTAATCTGTCCGAAACGGATTTTCTTATGTCCGAAACGGATTTTTTGCGGATGCTCAAGAAACCCCTCTGCTCCGGGGACTAAAACCAAAATGCTTCTTAAAAGCACGATGAAAAGAACTCGGACTAGCATATCCCACTCGTTGTGCGATCGCAGTTACATTAAGGCTAGAATCTTGTAATAATAACTTAGCCTTTTCTAAACGCTGCTGTTGCAAACAGCCAAATACCGTCGTACCAAAAACCTGTTGAAAACCCTGCTTTAATTTATAGTCATTTAAACCAACCAGACGAGCTAAATTAATTAGTGATGGTGGAGTTTCTAAATTTTTGAAAAGAATTTCTCTTGCTTGATAAATTCTCTCCACATCTCCCGATTTAATAAATTTAGAATTATTAACTTCTTCAATATCAATAGATAACTGCTCCAAATATCCAGCGATTAATTCCAAAGCTTTACCTTCAAGATACAAACTTCTACTAGCTCCCCGGTAAGGACAACTAAAAGCTTGATTTGCAGCAACTAACATTGTTGATGACATCTGTGCTGGTTGAAAATATTTTTTAGGGTATTTTCCTCTTAATATCTGACGTAACTGAAGTGGTATATCTTTGAAAGATTCATCAACAAAATTAGAGAGCGTTTCTGGAGTAATATTAATTTCAATATAGGTAACTTGTCCCTTTGGCTGGGCTGCTACTCCTGAAAAACTTGGTACAAAAGCTAACCGACTTTGACCAGCACCGAATACAAAATCTTCACTAGAATTGTACATAGTAATTTGTTCTTGTCCTGCTAACCAGAAATCACAAGAAAAAATTGGTTCTACCTGATAGTCAGTTAAAAACCGAATCGGCTCTCTGTTAACATGATTGTGCAGCAACAGTTCCAAACCAGGACGTAATTCCAATCGTCGTACTGTCCCTTCTGCTAATTGGGGTGGAAGTTGCCAAATTTGCTCATTTTTATCCTGTTGATAAGCAGCACCCAAGGAATTTCCAACCATATGACAGAGTTCTTGTATATTCTGAAATGATAGGCTAATTTCCATAAGTAAATTCGCTGATTTTCAGGAATTGTAATATGATATCGATGATTAAGAGTAAATTATGCTTGAAAATTTAA
>CAKZYM010000632.1 GCA_937884685.1 uncultured Calothrix sp. | reverse complement strand
TGGCAATCTCTTACCATAAATATAGTAAATATCGCACTAAGATAAAAGAAAAAATATCTACTAATGTTTTAATTCGTAGAGATTATAAAACTAATAATTAATTTTAAATCTAGCAGGTATAAAAGAATAGATTTAACTATCTAAAGGAATAGAAAATAACTCCGATTCATTAAAATAACTTAGGATATAATTATATTTTTTTTACTCACTTATTTTATAGAAAATAAATAATAGTAAATTAACTCTTAGCCGGGATTAATTAAATAAAAATCAACCGAGATTTTATATAAAAACAAGTAGTTGTACTTAAATATTAAAACTCATATAAAGATGTTTTGACTTCAGTAAAATTACTATTAATATAATTACTGAGGTCTGAGGATAAAATATAGGCTATTATTTCAGTTTTTTTAATATAAAAGACGTAGCACTGCTACGTCTTGACATGATTAACTATTAACTATGATGACAACTATCGGTTGGAATGACTATTCTATTTGTAAATCCTGTTCCTGATTCTCAAATTCGATATCGATTCCCCTCACATCGAAGAATAATATTTCAACTCGTCGGTTACGTGCGTAATCAACTACGTTATTCTCTGGGGTTCTTAATTGTCTTTCTCCGAAAGAGCGGATGGTCATTCTTTCTGGTGCGATACCTCTTTTAACTAAGTAGTTTCTCGCATTTGTTGCGCGTCGTTTTGCTAGGTCTTGGTTATAAGCAACGCTTGCTCTAGAATCGGTATGTCCCTGTAGTTCGATGACTATGTTGGGATATTGTTCTAATGCTGTAGCGATTTTATCTAGAATTTCTCCACTCTTAGGACTGATAAAATCTTTATCTAATGCAAAGTGGATGTTTCTAGGTACGCTTAAAGTAATTGGTTTTGGTGGTTCGGGGATTGGTGGTTCGGGTATTGGTTCTGGTGCTGGTGGTACGGGACGGGTTGTACAGTTGGGATTTTGGATTGGGGATTTTGGATTTTGGATTCCGGAACCGTTAACTGATTTAATCGCTGAATGCGCTGCTGGTCCTGAGGTTCCGTATTTTGGTAAAGTGGCGATCGCACTAATAATTTCTCCAGGTTGCAGGTCTGTAACAGTTGCTTTGAATCGACCTTTTTCGTCTGCTTGAACTCTAGCAATTACTTCCCCGAGTGCAGAATAAGCGGGGTATAAATCTATTTGCTGTTTGCTATTGGGATTGATTTTATAAATATCAATTTCGCTACCAGGGTCGGCTTTTCCGTCGATATTTACTTTACCGTCAACAACTATAAATTCGGAACTGAGAAATTCTGGTGCGTTGATAGCACCATTAGCGGAATCTTTACGACGGTTTCCAGAATTACGAGGTGGGTTTGGCCCGTCTCCTCGCTGAAAGTCGCGGATGCTTGCGGTGTTTCTATAGTTGAGGTCAATACTCAATCCTTCAATATTGGCAAAATTGTTATCTCTGACAATATTCCCTTTACTCTTGGGATAGGCTGTAATCGCAACTCCAGAACCAGGTTGATTGGTAATCTGATTATTAAGTACTTCGTGGTTATTACCCATCAAGTAAACACCTGCTCGTCGCAAGCGTCTACCGTTATATTTAATATTATTTGACTGTATTTGTACTGAGCCTTCTGGCTTAAACAAGTACACTCCACTCCCATCGTTAGCGCAAATTAAATTCGAGGTAACTTGAGAATTATTAATCTGACCCTCCAATCTAATTGCATCGGGAACACCCGCAATTCCGTTCCCAACAATGATATTTGATTGAATTTGAGTATTTTCTGCAAACTTACCTGTAATAATCGCGCTACCTTCATTATTCGCAATTAAGTTGCGATTAATATTTGTACCAGCTGCATTAAATACCGAAACCCCAAAAGCAGAGGTTTTATCAGGAACCTTTTCTTCTGAGGTAATACCCAACCAATTATTTTGAATTGTGACGTTTTTCGGTGGTCGAGAAGAATTATCTCCTGTTCTCCTGACGATTACCGAATCAGAGGGGACAACTACAATATTTCCTGGAGGTAAACTAGCGGTATCTTTATGTTTAGAACTAAAACCATACATGCTCAATCCCCGAACTGTAATATTATCCGCAGCTATGGTCAAACCGCGAAATACTTCTTTGTCGGGAGCAGAAGTTATTTCCACTACCGGAATAGGAATCTCAATTTCTGCGGTTGCTGATTTAGTTGAGTCATAACCTGATTGAGAGGTTCCATCAACTACTGTTCCGGGATTAATTAAAGCTGGAAGAACTGTTTGTAAAGGAATTATTGTTTGTCCGGGAGGAAGATTGAATTTAATTTCAGATTGATTACTCCCGGATGAAACTAAAGATTGTTCAGCAGAACTAAGATTTTCTAAAGATAAAGTACCGTTAACGATAGAAATTGCTTCTCTTAAAGTCAAATTACCATCAGCCTGAATTGCTCCATCTTGGTTACTATTTACCGTGACACTTAAACTTAAACCTGTATTCGGTTGAGCAAAAGCGATATTTGGAGTTGTCAGTAATAAAACTGGTAAGCTTGTAAGTAAGCGCTTAATTTTAACCGGAAACTTACTAGACTGCTTGAATTGATAAAAGGAGTTTTGCCTAATTTTCTTATACATTTGAATAGCCGTTTTTTTACTGATGACAGTAGAGTAATAAGTGTTTCCCCAAAAGAAATAAGGGGAAAAGAGTTTGTAAAGGAAATGTATATTTCGCTTCATATATCTTTCTTCATCTTCCTTTTCCTGTCATCAGTCTTTGCAACAGCGTTTTTTCTATTTTCTTAGCTTTATTTACTTTTTTGATTTTGTCAGCCAAGGTTCCCAAAGGATTTTTCTTGATATCAGAGACATTTAATTTCACTGTTTCCTCTCTTGAAAAGTTGCTCGACTTGGGAATACCCCCAGACTGGACTTTTCGCTGTTCTCCGTTCCCGGTTCCTTTCTTAAGCTGATTCAACAAGTTTTGTCGAGCTTCTATCTTTTTACGAGGTACTCTTTTTTGTAAACCAAATCCGCTAAATAGCTGATTAAGCTTCATTGTTACACCTAAATATGGGCCGCTAGCAGAACGACTTCCGTCAAAATCGCGGTCATCTATATCTCCAAAAGCGTAACCACCAGCGATTCTTAAATTCGGGGTGAGATAGTAACCAGCTTCAACAACAAAACCGGTTTCGGTATAGTCGGATTGACTAACTACCCTTGCTTCACCAACTAAATCCCAACTGTATCCCAAACGATAGGTAGCTCGTAACTGTCCGAGATTAGTGGTATTGCTAGATGAGAAATCCTGAGCTAGATAAGTGGTACTATTACGTAGAGCGTATTTACCATAGAATTCCCATTGCCAATTTGGAGCGTAGATAGTTTCTATGGCAAAAGTATGGTCTTCTGCACCCGTACCAGTTCCGAATAAGATAGTATCGGGTATTGTTGAAGGATTTTTACGGTATTCGTAACGCAGTAAAGCATTCAGTTTATCATCTTTAGGATTGCGGTATGCTAAACCTACTCTGAGGTTAGCAGTGTCTCCCAGTGCAGCCAAACTTTGATTGCTCGAACCGCTTTGTTGATAGCGAGCTAATGCAGTCAGTGAAGATGAAAGTTTTCCGGTAACTCCTGCGGAAATTACAGTGTTGTTACCGCTGGTGGAATTTCTCTTTTCAAATAAAGCACTAGCTTTAAAGTTGGGATTATCAGTGTATTCCAAACCGACGCTGTAACTATCTCCAGAATTAAAACCTAAAGCAGCAGCACTTTGACCAACAGCAAAAGGTTGTCTAAATTGCTGTCCGGTAGCATTATTACCAAAGAAATTACCAAAAACGCGCTCGTAAGCTAGATTTAAGCGCAATCCAGGAGCAATTCTTACAGCTTGCTTTAAACCTAAAGCACCTTGGGTAGTGGGTCCATCAGCAGCACCCAATACAGAGAAACGTCCCGTAACTGTGGTATCCGTGCCAAATTTATGTTCCCCGTTGACATTGAAACTGGTAATGGAATTACTATCAAATTGTCCTTGGGTGAAAAACTGTTGCGTTAGGGAAAGGTTAATACCTTTAATTGCTTCCCAATTGATTCCGAAAACAGTTCTATCTGGGTAAACTGCGTCTGTATTATCGGATAACGAAACTTCGTTTTGAGCAACCAAGGAAAGTCTATTTCCTAAAGGAACATCAAGACGAGAGCGTAACTGACTCGAATCTGTATTGAAAGTTTCGGGTGATATCCTATCTTCTCGTTGTCGATTAATCCAATCTACAGATAAACTCGCTTTACCCAACTTCTGGATCACACCCGCAGAAATAGTAGTTAAGGAATTATCAACAGGATTACCTGGAGTAGCGGTTGTACGTGGTGAAAATAACTCTTCAAAAGTATCTAACGGTTGAGGTGCTATACCAAAATTGTTTTCATGGTCGTATTGGAAGCGGAGGTTAGTTGATTTGGTAACTCTTCCATTAGCTTGAATACCGTAACGAGTTTGTCCGGGGACAAAGCTAATAGTAGCGTTATTAGCAAATCCGGTATCAGCGAAACGGTAATAAGCACGAGTTCGCAAACCTTTGATAAATTCAGCTTCAGCTTCCGCTCTAACAGCATCACCTTCCACCATTCCCATTTCATTAGAATCGTTGCGGGAACGAGCAAATTCAGCGACAAATTTACCTAACTTACCGAAAGATATTTGAGTATCCGCACCATACAATTCAAAATCACGCTCTCCTTGGTTTTCTTGGAGATAAGTAGCAGCTAACCAACTATCTTTATTTTCGCTACGAGATTGATTATATTGCAAACGTCCAGCATAGATATCGGTATCGTCTCCTGCTTCATCCCCTTCGTACTGATAGGTGACAACAATACGTCTGACCAAGACATCACCAAATTCATTTACATCAGTACGTAGAACCGGTTCCCGGAAGAAAACTGTTCCTCTATCGTAATCAATTTCGTAATCCGCTCCTCTATTCAACCGTTCTCGCTGTAGTACAGTACCGGGACGATTGAGTTCTTCTAATTCAATGAAAACATTTTCACTACCAGGTACAGTTAATCTCCGAGAGAGGAAATAAAGACCGCTAGTTCCATCGGGAGGGATGGTATCTCGTTGGAAACCTTCTACATTATTTCCGTAGAAAGCCGTAGCTTGCAAATTACCTATATTGTAATTAGCTTTAAAACCATGTAGCTGACGAGTGACAGAAGTAAACTGCTGTGAAGAGCGAGCAAATTCTTGAGTATTGTAATCACCCCACATTGCATAATCTGGGCTAGCTCCGGGAACCCGAGACGAGCGCTCAAACCTTAAATATAAGCTGTCAGTAGATGGAGTAGTTTTATTGACTGTAGAACTATCACCGTAAGTAGGATAATTATTTTCGCTAAATTGATAGGTACCAAATAAACGATTATCGCAATTACAATCTTCATTCAAAGAACGACTGCTATCATAAGCACCAGTGACCAACCATTCACCAATTGCACCAGTTGCAAAAACAGCAGAACGGAATTTAACCTCAGTATCGTTATCTTCGTCTTCTGGAAGGAAATCTTTAAATCTGCTGTAGAAATCCGAACCTCTAGCACCGACACGTAAATCGACAACACCAGTCACTAAACTAGGACGTAAAGCGGTTTGGAATTGTAATTGAGCAAAATCTTCTAATTTGCCAACTTTCGCTCTAATTCGTACCGTTTTCGCTTCTAAGTCCGATTGTAGAGTAGCGGTAAATTGTCCACCTTTTGCCTGTATTTGGAATCCGGGTTGTCCGGGTTTGTAATCTGGTTCGAGGAATTTTCCTGCGGTAGATGCTAAAGTGACGACAGCATCGCGGTTAGAAATATTACCGTTTTCGTCAATTAACGTACCTTTAACAGTTGCAGTAGAACTTCCATCCGCAGGAATACGAGATTCTACGGTATCTAATTTGATTTTATCCACTCCACCCCTGACCATAATTTTTACGGTAACGGGAGGTTCTTTGGAACCAATCATTTGAGCGGATATAGTGTTCTCTCCATTTTGTAGAGAAACACCATACCATGTCTGTGTAACTACATCAGTTTCGGGGTTTGTTTCCGTGCGTCCAATTAAAGAACGGTCAGATAGTTCACCATTAACCCGTAATTCTACTTGATTACCTACAAGAAACTGAATAATAATTGGTGTCGCAGCGACATCAACAACATCATCAGGTGTAGGTGAGAGAATTGTTACTTTTGAGTTGTTAGTATTTTGAGGGAATTGGGAAATATATTGATTTGAAATTGGGACAAAATTGGGGTTTAATTTTTCGTTTAATTTTTCGGACTGAGGTAATCCAAAGGGAGATTTGGAATAAGATGCCAAAATATTATTACTATTTAATTCCTGATTTTGACTGTCTCCAGAATTAAATGAGTTATACCCTGCTGCTAGTTTCATCTCAGATGAATTATTTTCGTAATTATCCGTGGAAGATGAAGGTTGTATAGCAACTAATGATGTAAATTTATAGTTTTGGTTGGTGAGATTATTCGTTGTCCAATTCTTCGCGATTAAAGTTGGTGTGCTTTCAGGTATTTGATTTTTAGGGGTTGATTCAAATACATTGATTGCGACCAGTTGAGAAAACCACTGTGTTACATCTTTTTTATTTTCTGATGTAGCTTGAGTTTGGGATTCTGCTGGTTTTTGATTGTTGAGAAATGGTTCTAGAGCAAG
>CAKZYM010000631.1 GCA_937884685.1 uncultured Calothrix sp. | reverse complement strand
CTTGTGTGTACACGGTAGCCTTGTTAAGGGAGAGGGGAAAGAAGCAAACTGTACCGTACTTTGCTGTTTGTTCGCTATATATAGATTAGGGGCTAAATTTAGTTAATTCTTTGATTTTAGTTTTTAAAACCCTTACTATCTATAGCTTGTAAGAAACCAGTACAGTTTTCTAATATTAGTAAAAACCGGAGAATGACAGAAGAGGGATAGTCATTCCAATTAATTTCCGTAGTGCGAGCAAGATGCTCCTCGTCGCTAGCTAGCAAGATGCTCGCACTAAATATACTCGTTTCTTCTGGAGGAATGACTAGATTAAATCCTTTTGCAAACAATCAAGCTATTTGATTGTACTTAGCAATCTTAAACTTGGATTCAGTAAAGGTTTTAGATGTTAGTGAATTATAATCATTAATTTGAATTGCGTTAAACATTAAAAACGGGCAGGATACCCTTACCACAAGTATTTTTTGTATTCAAGTGGTTAGTTTCCTGCCTGCTTATCTACTTCAATTGAAACTTAACCGATATCATCACGTTCCATGTACAACAGCATAAATGCCATTCCTACAGCTGGAAAAATCAGACCAGTTAAAGGTACGAGGACGGATGGCAAAAAAGATGCAGCCACAGTTAAACCTCCTAAAAATCATATTGCAATTCAACACGAGCTTACTCTAAATTGCACTGCCATAAAGCAAAATTGTACATATTTTTAACACAACGTCTTTCTCAGAAAAAAGACCGCTAGTTTGGGGACGGAAACTGACATCCCTTTCCTTGTCTCACCACCTGCATGGGCTAAGAGAATTATAAGCCCACGCAGGTGGGCTTTGTAAATGTAGCCCTAGGCTTTTAGCCTGTGGGCTTTTTGCGAAATTGGGATGCTCCCTCCCCAATTACGAATTACGAATTACGAATTACGAATTATATTTACATTCCCAATATTGCATCTAATTGAACATTGGGTAAATCTGGAGGTATTACAGTTCGTTGGATAGTTAATTTATGGCTTTCCTGTTGAGTATTTCTATTTATTGCAACCGCTTCCAAACGAATTTCTAAACAACCAAAAGGAATGTTTAGTTTAGTTATTACTTCTAATTCTTGGTTTTTGTTAGGGGTTAAATTGGTTAATAAATGGGGACCATCGAGTAAAAGTCTTGTTTGACAATCCTCCAACCATAATTTAACAGCTAGATGAGCATTTCCTAGTGGTAAACGCACTCGCACGTTAAGCGATTTACCTGAAATAAGTTCACCTTGCGGTACGTAAAGTAGAGGAATCGGTAACTCTTCAATTTTTTGAGTGTTTATTGTTAATGCTAAGGTTGATGATTTTTCCGCTTTTTCATCCACAGCATCTGGTTTAGAAGTTTCTGCTTCTAATATATTATCTGCAAAAATATCTGTATCATCGACTACGAATTCTTGAGCTATTTGATTTGATGGTGCTGCAATTTGGCTGACTTGCCATTCTGATGAAGTAGAAATGGATAAATAAGGAGATGATGGTGGTTTTATCTCTATTTGTGCTTTCTCTTGATGTAATGTCTGGGAATTATCAGTCTTTTCATGGTTTGGACTTAGTGAAGCATGTTGGTGGGAATCTTGATTAATTGCTTGAATATCGTAGTCTTCGTATTCTACGTCAATGGGTTCTGGTAAGGAATACCCTTTAGATTGCATCCACTGTCTAATTAAAGGGGATGTATTAAGATTTGTCCCTGCAATTAATTCAGAATTACGAGGAGTAATTGGTTCTTCAAAACTCAAATGATTATCTTTATCGAGTCTATCAACTACCAATTCTGCTTGAGAAGTTGTGTCAGCTTCGATTGATGTTTCAACTGTTTCAACTGTTTCAACTGTTTCAATATTACTTTGACTATCTGCAACGGTTTTGTAAACTGAAGCAGAGGTTTCATATTCTATAGTTTCTTCGTCGATATCTTTCAAAGGTTCGGGTATTGGTTTTCGCTTTCGTAAATACGGAAAACTCGTACCTGTGGCATCTGAGATATAATTCGTTTCTATATATCCATTATTGATGTATTCGTCTATTTTCTCTTGATAACCGGGGAGTAATGGTAATTTTGGTTGCGCTCCTCTTCGACGAAGCTTGCGAGGTTCTGGATGGAGTGGTAAGGATTTTTCGGTTGATTTTACTCCCGGTAACGATTTTTCTGGTCTTGCTGTTTTGACCAAATTAAAAAGCTCTAAATCTAAAGATACGGAGTTTTCCGAGACTTCCTCTGAATTTTGTGCAGATAATGTATCTTCTGAATAAGCAAATTTTTCCAATTCACCTTTCGGATTTGCCACAGTAATTGCTAATAGCTCTTTAATTTCTGCCGTAATTGTGAAAGATTGGCTAGCTAATAATTCTATAGTTCTGCTGTTACCAAGTATTCCATACAGCTTTACTTCTCCGAGAATCAACTTAGAAGAACATTCTTCAGGAATATTAATTAAAGATGCGATCGCAAATGGAATTGATTTATTAGGATTGGGTAATCGAAAAGACTGTAATAGTTGAGAATTCTGTGGGGAACGTAATTCTATTTGTAATTCGGCTTGCGAAATATGATTGATTCGCTGGTCTGTTGTCTGCTTGAGAAGAACTTCTCCTTCAACAGTAATAGTTTCTCCCCAGCTTGCAACGTAATTAACTTGACCCAAAATTAACTGTAGCGGTAAAGGAGGTGGGGTTGCGACTTTATCGTCAATATTGTCATCGGGAAGTAAAGCTTCTGAAGACGGTAAAGCTAGCTCTATTAAATTTTGTAAAATCTGTTCTGCGGTATCTCCTTTGACTCTTATGGGGTCATTATTTTGCTCGATTATTGCTAAATCAGCTTTTTGAGGAGATTTTTCTAATATTTCTTTTTTATTGGGTTCTAAAGGTTTACTTGCTTCTAATGGTTTATTTACAGTTCTGGGTTTTTCTGATGGTTTATGAACTACTTTTTCCCTAACGTTTTTATTTAAACTTGCTGTCTTTTCATTTAATGATTTTTTTGCTGCTGTTTGACTATTTTTTTGATTTAATTTTGCTGTGTTCTTGACTGACTTCTTTTGTTGAACAGAAGGACTAGCAGCTTTTTGGGGCAAACCTTTTACAGAATCTCTTAGTTTTTGGGCAGGTTTTTTGCTTAAATTTTTATTTTGAGTAGATTGCTGAATAGGTTTTTGAGCAGGTTGTTGAGTAGGTTTTTTGCTAACGCTTTTTCGTTTTCCCGAAGCTGCTTCGAGGGACTCTCGTAGTTTTTCCTTACCGTTTTCTAAAACCGCTTTATTCAAAGCAGCTTTTTTACTATTAGAGGCAGAAGTCGAGCTTAATTTACCAGTAATATTACGACCTTTATTAGCAGTTCCTTCTATAGAAATGGAGGATATCAATCCAGCATCATTTGTTTTTAAATCCCTAGAGGGAACAGGAGAAGACTTATGACTAGATTGAATATTGGTGATTTTCGATTTGGCTTGATTTTTCTGTATGTTCTTCCCAGCAATTTTTTTTGGCTTATCTGAATCATGTGTCGGTTTTTTCAGCAAAACCTTTCCCTCAACTTCAGAAGGAGTCACAGTCAAATTAATAGTATATTTCCAGGATGCACCAAGAAGGTCTGACATTAAATCGCCAGAACATTGTAACTCCCAGACTCCCGACTTGAGATAGGTAAAGGGGATTATAACCGTTAAACCTTCTGAATTAATACGTCTGATTCGTTTTTGAATGCGACGTATTGGTGGAGTCTCTAACGGGGAAGAATGAGTTACCCGTACCTCAACATCGGTATTAGTACGGTTAGAACGAGCAACTACTCGATACCGACCTTCCTTGATTTGTACGCTTGGCTTCTCCAAAGGATGCCAAGCACGTTCGCCTTCTTTCTGTATCAGAAATTGCCACTGTTCCATTGTGAGTGATGCCTAAAACTGATAACAGCCGTAGTATTATTTGCGTTACCTTGCTTGCAAGTTTACCGTGCCAGACTTGTAATTGGTAGCATAAATTGTTGTTTTTATTAAAACACA
>CAKZYM010000630.1 GCA_937884685.1 uncultured Calothrix sp. | reverse complement strand
CAGCTTCATTCTTTAAATCTAAACGCGATAAATCTGGTAGAACTAGATATAAGCCTTGAGTTATTTGTTCTAAACCAGGATTTTCACTAATACGCGCTAGTTTCAATAAATCTTGGGTTATATTTCCCATTAAATATACTGCGAATGTTAAAGCTGTCGCTAGAATTGAACCTGTAAATACACCAAAAGTAATTGCTATCGCGCTAATCAAAGATAACTGTAATATAAGAAAAATAGCATTAATTGCAATACTTGTTGCTGAATAACTAATATTATTAACTTCTAAGAATATTAAATAAATAATGCTCATTGCCGTCACGAGCAATGTTAAAACCGTTGATAAGCCTAAATATTTACCAATAATAAATTCATTTCTACTTACAGGTTTAGCTATTAGCATCAAAATAGTCTTTTTCTCTATTTCTTTGCTAATTAATCCCGTTCCTACAAATACTGCGATTATTAGACTTAGGCTACTCATTGCAGCTAAACCTAAGTCTAAAAACATTTTGTCTTCCGTAGCTGCTGCTATTTCTGGTAGCAAATTTATAGCAATAGCTAATATTACTGTGTAAAAGCCGATAATGTAGAGAATGCGGTCGCGAACTACTTCCCGAAAAGAATTGTTGGAAACCGCAAATATTCTGTTGAGATTCATATTAATTTTATAGTTAACCCAGTATCACTACTTAGTTATCATTTATCAATTGTGATTTGTCAATTGATGAAAAAAATTAATTAATTCTCGAATCTTTCAGGGTTTTTTACTGTTGTATAAGTAGGTTTATCGGAGGAACACTCCATTTCAGCAAATAGAGTTTTTTGGCTTCGTCCACCAATAACTTCAATAGATTCTGAAATGGGTGCAATTTGACATGATTTTGATAGATAAAAACCATTTTTTGCGGCGCTTGGGCCCTTCCATACAGTAAATAAATCTAATCTATAAGAATCAGGGTCTTTGGGGTCGATGCTACTTACCTCTAGTTTCAAGTCCCAGAACTCTTGTTCTAGAAAACCGTTTAAACCATTATCTATATTTTGCTGTTCTATATTATTTTCAACTCTTGTCTCTAGGTCTTGAACGTTAGTTGCTAAATTTCGTGGTTTCAACCATTTCTCAGCCTCACCCCATGGTTTTCCATTTAATTTTGTTTCTAGGGCTAACTGAAATTTACTTAACATTAACAGCCCGTTTGTAGGATTTCTATCTGTAGGTTCAAATAATGTGACTAAATCATTTGGTTTGACATCTTCTTTTGGATAAATTGGATATTTCACGCTGGGATAATTATTTAACCATGCATCTGTAACTCCATAAAGATTAAGCCAACAACTTAATAGCATGCAGCAGCCAATTAAAGCTATGACACTTTCCCGGTCTTCTAGTTTTGGTAATTGAGTTTTAACGTCCGTACCGCTTCCTTCAAAAAATTCTGGAACAGCAGTAATTAAAGCTGATATTGTCGGCCAAAAAATGATTGTTCTAGCTATCATTTGTTCATCGTTCTGAAAAGCAAAAATGCTGACTATACCCCCAGTAATTACAGCACCTACAGGCATAATAGTACCCGGAACGTATAAAGGTTTATCGGTAGTGTACCAAGAAGTTCCAGTAATCAAAAATGCCCATCCGAAAAACGCAATTATATCTTGAACACTACCATCGGCAAGATATGACATCAGCCAAGAAAATAAGCTCAGATAAATTAATGTCTGCCAAGAATAAGCTTTTGGTGGTATAAAGAATTTTCTAATGCTTTCAATAGTATCCTTTAGAAAATCAAATAGAAACGCTAAACCAAGCAAGTCTGCCGTCTCTTTTAATACGCCCACTTTTTTCTCCTATTAATTACTCTAACTACAGTTCAAAAACTAAATATATTTGTAACTTTTCCAGCTATAATTGAGGGTTTGCTAAAGTAAGTGCGCGAAACAGCACAACTAATGTAATCGCAGTATAGCTAAGTGCAGTAGCTAATAATGTAGTAGTTAACAAACTCGTACTTTGCCAAGCGACTCTCTTTCCACGACGCGATTTCCGCATTAATAAAATTGTATCTTCCGGTTCTGGTTCTGCTGCTTTATCTCCAGGGTCGCTTAAGGATATAATCATTAATCTTAATAGTCCAAATTTAACTATTAAGGTTCCAAAAAAAGTTGTGAAACCAACTAAAATAACTGTAGGGGAGAAATTTTCTGGTAAACGATTGTATAGAATATAATTTATTATTCCGATTCTATAACTATCAAAAATAGGGGTTCTCTCTATAATAAAGAAAATTACCCAACCGATAACGTTGGAAAAAACATTCATAGAGATAGCGTAAAAAGAGCTAGTTCGTTTATCGAACTTTAGTCTCCGATTCAGAATATAGGCTTCTACCGGAATCGCTACTAATAAGAATAGAAAATCAAATAAAATTATCCCAAAAGGAAAAATCTGGAAAGACGAGGTAGGGTCAAAACCTTCAAACATATTTTTATCACTCCACTTAATGTAACTTCAGATACTACTCTCAGATACTTTCTTGGAAAGTTGCTCTTGGAGAAAAGTTGCGGGGAAGATGTTCTTCCCCTAAACTGAACCGCACCCTTTGGGTGAACGGGGGAAAACCCCCAAGACCGCACTTTCCGCTACTTTGATAATATAAAGCCTTTAGCAGTAAGTAATATTAAACGGAATTTAGCTGTTTTACCATTTTTTATACTTGAATCAGCATAAAGGTAAATTATTGTTATGGGCAAGACTCCCAGGATTTAATTTCACTGTTGTTGACTTACTATTGTGTCCCATAAAAATTGACGGGTTGTGACAAGGATGGGGAAGAAGAGCGAGTAGAGGGAGCAGGTGGAGGAAAAATTAGTAAAAAATGCCTTAAAACTGCTAGGTACAGACCACTACTTAAAAGGATGGTATTGGCGAACAGCCATCGATAATAACCATAAAAATGAATAACAATAAATTAAAAATACTGCTTCCTGATGTTACCTGGATTTAGGTAAGATAAAAAACTATCTTGAAAAGTTGTACTCGTGTGAGCGAATCCCACGCTCTGCAAACTTTTCATTGCCACATTACAGATATTTGACTTTCAATGACAAGGAACGGTATCGGTATTCGTACAGCACAGCTGCGTCCCACAAGGCTTAAAGGTCAGATTCATGTTTATGATGGCGCAGGTAAAGGTAAGTCTCAAGCAGCTTTAGGAGTTGTATTACGCTCTATTGGCTATGGTATAAATGATTCAAATAATTACAATCGTGTTTTACTATTGCGGTTTCTGAAAGGACCGGAAAGAGATTATGACGAAGATGGGGCTATTGCAGCTTTACAGCGCGGTTTTCCTCATTTAATTGACCAAGTACGTACTGGTAGAGCAGAATTTTTTGATAAAAACGAAATTATATCCTTCGATACACAAGAAGCAATCAGAGGTTGGGATGTAGCTAAAGGTGCTATTGCTTCGGGGTTATATTCAGTAGTTGTATTGGATGAAATCAACCCAGTATTAGACTTAGGTTTATTAGAAGTTGATGAAGTAGTAAAAACCTTAAAATCCAAACCTCAAGATTTAGAAGTTATTGCAACTGGAAGAGGAGCACCACAAGAGCTATTAGATATCGCCGATTTACATTCAGAAATGAAACCCCAGCACCATTCCACAGCTGAACTACATGGTTTAGAGGGTATCGAAATCTATACTGGTTCGGGTAAGGGGAAATCCACTAGCGCTTTAGGTAAAGCTTTAAAAGCCATAGGTCGAGGAATCAACCATCCCGGTTCCACTCGTGTATTGATTATGCAGTGGCTTAAAGGTGGGAGTGGATATACCGAAGATGAAGCAATTGCAGCACTACAGCAATCTTATCCCGAAGTTGTAGACCATCAACGCTGCGGTCGGGATGCCATAGTATGGCGAAATTCTCGGCAAGAATTAGATTATATGGAAGCTGAAAGAGGTTGGGAAATAGCCAAAACAGCTATTGCTTCGGGACTTTATAAAACAATTATTCTTGACGAACTCAATCCCACAGTAGATTTAGAATTACTTCCTGTAGAACCAATACTAGAAGCATTGCTTCGCAAACCTCGACATACAGAAGTCATTATTACGGGACGCTGCCAAAATCAACCAGAATACTTTGAGTTAGCAAGCGTTCACTCCGAGGTCTATTGTCATAAACATTATGCCAATCATGGTGTAGAACCAAAGCGTGGAGTTGATTTTTAGGTTGGTTGTTAGTTGTTCTTTTTCTGCATAATGTAGGGAGACGTAGCAGTGCTACGTCTCTATAATTTAATCTTTAACCGCGATAAAATTAAACCCATAAATCAAAAATATCCAAAATCAATTATGGAAAATACCAACACACTCGATTTAATTACAGGAGGAATCGCATTATTAATTCTCATCGGTGGAATGTTAATGATGTTCACCACCATCTTTACTACTAAAAAAAATAAATAATTGATATTTTTTTCTATCTCTTAATTACTTGTTTAATAACAGCCACAAAGCTATATAATGTCGCTTGTTTAGCGGGAATGGCAGCAATTGGGAATAGATGAATATTTTGAAAAAAGATGGTTTTGGGGCGGTATTTAGGAATATTGCAATTCTGATTATAGTATTAGTTATTACTTTGACAGGATTGACTACTTACACTGTAAGAAAATCTTTTCCCCAAGAAAACGGCTCGATTGCGATACCAGGACTTGAAGCTGAAGTAAAAGTCCTGCGAGATGAATGGGGTATTGCTCAAGTTTATGCTGCTTCTGACCATGATTTGTTTCTCGCACAGGGTTATGTTACTGCTCAAGACCGTTTCTGGCAAATGGACTTTTGGCGACATATCGGTAGTGGAAGATTGTCGGAAATGTTCGGTGAGTCGCAGTTGGAGAAAGATAGGTTTCTGCGAACAATGGGATGGAAGAAGATAGCCGAACAGGAATTCGCAGAAACTTTAGATGATTCTACAAAGGCAAATTTACAAGCTTATGCAGAAGGTGTAAATGCTTACTTAGAAACTCATCAAGGTAGTGCTTTAAGTTTGGAATATGCTGTATTAAAACTTCTCAATCGCGATTATAGTCCAGAACCTTGGCAGCCAATTCACTCTATCTTATGGGGTAAAGTCATGGCTTATGACCTAAGTACAAATCTTGGTGATGAGATTGAGCGGACTATTCTATTAAAATCTTTTCCTAAGTCACGAGTCGATGAACTTTTCCCAGATTATCCCCAAGATTTTCCAGTTATTTTACCCGAATTCAAGTTAGCAGAAAAAACTCAGGAAGATGTAGAAAATACAAGTTTACCCAGTTTATTAGCTCTCAAAGATATTACCCCTGAGTTAAAATCTATTGCGACTAATGTAAGTGGAATAGAAGAAATTCTTGGTGCTACCGGGATGGGTGTAGGTTCCAATAGCTGGGTTATTTCCGGTAAACGTACTGCGACGGGCAAACCAATTTTAGCTGATGACCCCCATTTAGCAGTGCAAATGCCTTCGATTTGGTATGAAATAGGTTTACACTGCACCACTGATAATACAGCTAATTGTCCTTACAACGTTACTGGCTTCTCTTTTGCGGGAGTACCAGGAATAATTGTAGGACATAACAATCGTATCGCTTGGGGTGTCACAAATGTGATGTCCGATACGATGGATTTGTATATCGAAAAGATTAATCCCCAAAATCCTAATCAGTATGAAATGAACGGTAAATGGGTTGATATGCAACTTGTGAAAGAGGAAATCAAAGTTGCTTCCCAAGAACCTGTAAATCAAATTGTTCGTTACACTCAACACGGTCCAATTATTTCTGATGTTTTTTCACCATTACAAAAATTCGATGAAAATTCATCAGTTGAAATTCCCAAAAATTACGCTGTTTCTTTGCGCTGGAATGCTTTGGAACCTTCGAGATTGAATGCAGCAATGCAGGAAATAAACCGCGCTCAAAATTGGCAAGATTTTCGCACTGCTGCAAGAAAGTTTGATATTGCTGCTCAAAATTTAATATATGCTGATGTTGATGGAAATATCGGCTATCAAATGCCTGGTAAAACCCCCTTACGCAAATAAGGAGATGGACGTTATCCGGTTCCGGG
>CAKZYM010000629.1 GCA_937884685.1 uncultured Calothrix sp. | reverse complement strand
CGAGCGTATTAGATAAATGTCCATCTCAAACCCATAACAAACAACTAACCCTTAACGTTTAAGCAATTACCAATTAACTATTACCCATTACCCATTACCCATTACTTTCTAAAACCATCCCCTTCACTATCTCAGCCGTAGCGGGAGCGAGTAAAACCCCATTCCGATAATGAGCGCTAGCCAAAATCACATTGTCGTATCCCGGTAGTTTTTCGATAACCGGAGCGGGACGACCTTCCGGACGGGGACGCAAACCCGACCATGTACGAATTATTTCCGCTTTCGCTAACTCTGGACAAGTTGCGATCGCACTCTGTAATGTATTCTCCAAAAGTTCTTTGTCGGCTATGACTTCACCGTTATCTTGAGTAAATTCCACAGTTGCACCTACCCAATAATCTGTAGCTGGATAGACATCTCCACGACGAGGAACTACATATGTATCGTTACAGGTAATTGCTGGTTGAAACTTGGTTTTTCCTAAAGGGTGACTCAAACGTAAATGAATTGCTTGTCCCAATACCGGACGAATATCAACTTTTTGATTTAACTGTTCCGTTAAAGGGCTAGAACCCAATCCGGCTGAAATTATAAATTTATCTGCTGTAATTACACCTGATGTTGTTTCCAATTCTCTAGCGCTAGAGTTTTCTTGATTTGATGTTGACTTGATTCCCAAAGCACTCACACCAAATTTGAAATCAACACCATTGTGTTGTGCTGCTTCAACCAAAGCCAATGTAAATGCTGTGGGGTCGAGTTGTCGGTCTTGGGGAGAATGAATTGCTCCGATATATTCTCGACCCGTCACATCCACCTGGGGACAAATCTTTTCAAGTTGAGCCTTATCTAAAATATTTAATTCCCAACCTTGATTTCGACGAGTTTCTCGAAGTTTTTCCCAGAAGGGTAAATCATCAGTTGTGACTTCAGGTGATGGTAACAGCATCAAAATTCCCTGACGATTAAAAGGAATTTTCCGATTTGTAATCGCTTCCAATTCAGGAATCAAAGTTTCATAACGCTGGATGCTTGTTTGTCGCATCCGCCAAGCTTTACCCTTAACCTTATGGCTAATAATCCCCATTAAAACACCCAAAGCTGCACCTGTAGCCTCTTGTGCAGGAGGTTGCTTATCAATAACCGTAATTTTTAATCCTTCAATTAGGCTTAGTTCGTAAGCTAATGTTGCTCCAATAATACCGCAACCGATAATAACTATATGATTCATAAATTCGTAGCGATATATAAACACACAAATAATAATGTAGAGACGTAGCAGTGCTACGTCTCCAAGAATGTAAGGTAAAATTTTAACTGCTATATTTCAACAGAATTGTTTACAGATAGCCTTTGACCTTTAACCAAAAAAAATTTAGATTTTGCGGAAAGTTGAGCAAGGGGAGGTCTAAGGGAGACTCCACATAGCAGTGTTCTCTAAATTTATTTATGGGGACAATCCAAAATCCCAAATCCAAAATCCAAAATCCAAAATCGTTTAACCTTTGAGCTGCTTCATTACTACTGAGC
The DNA here is from genome assembly GCA_937884685.1 of uncultured Calothrix sp. Classification (GTDB taxonomy): domain Bacteria; phylum Cyanobacteriota; class Cyanobacteriia; order Cyanobacteriales; family Nostocaceae; genus Rivularia. The sequence goes on along the minus strand of CAKZYM010000629.1, from coordinate 636 downwards.
TTGTGCTGGGACTAAATCCAAAAATTGATTAATATCACTGAAGACCGCATCATAAGCACTCAGAGCTTGTCGGGAATTACGTGCATCAGCAGCTTGGTCAATTTTCACCAGATTATTGAGCATATTCCGCACAATTTTGCGTGCTTGTTTTTGCTGGTCTGGAAAAAGATTAGAAACAATAAAATTCATATTTAACTTTGCTTCTGTAATCGGACCGTGTATAAAAGTACCGACATCTATCCAGTCTTCGTTTTCAATCAGCTTTTGCAATTCAGGGCCGCGGTCTTTTACGGCTACGAGGTCGGGAACGTATTCCTGGATTTTCTCTATTTGTGATTGAGTATAGCTTGGAGGTGCAGTAGCGACATTAGGACCGCCGCAGCTGATAAGTAATGTTGCTAAAGATACTAGTATTAACGAAAAAACGGGGCGTAGACGCGACATAAATCGAACTTATCTATCTGGCTATTGACACAGTAATTTTAGCTTGTTGGGGACATTTTTCATTACTGGTCGCCAATATATTTTGGCAAGTTTTCCTACCGTGATTAGTTTTTCCAACAAGAATAAAGATTTCCTAATTGATAGTTTCTAAGTATAATTACCCTATTATCATTTTTTCGGATAAAATAATTG
>CAKZYM010000628.1 GCA_937884685.1 uncultured Calothrix sp. | reverse complement strand
CTCACATCTTGCACCTACCGAGTAAACTCTTAAAAGCGAGATAAAGAGTATAAAAAATTAATGGCGAGCAGAAGAAAGTTACTTATCAGTACAAGTATTTAATCAGACATTAAACTAAATATTATTACATAAGAATAAAACAACTATCAAGATGCGGTGATGACGCAATGCGATCGCCAAAAAAATTTTTTCTGATTAAATTTGTTTTAATGACAGAAAATATGAGAAAAAGGGCGTGAAATACCAAATTTTAAAAAGCAAGAAAATGCTTGCCCACGCCCAGGAATTAGTTTACACTCTCACAGAATTGATGCCCACACAGTATCAAAGAGAGAATCTCGAATCGATGTTGGGATTATTTTTAGAAGCCCAAGGGCATCCGTTACCAGAACACTCGAAAATCAAGTCTGCAAGTGCCTTGAGTCGATTTTTAAATCTCAATTCGTGGTCAACACGAAAAATAATCCGTGAAATTCGCCGTTCAATATTAGAGGTAGTTTTAAAAGCTTTGTATGAAGAAAGCAGAGGGCGTAGACCAAAATTACAAGTAATTGTTGACCTTACGACTCTTGAAAAAAGAGGTAAATTCAAAGAATTTGAACATTTAATTTCAGTCTACAACGGTAAACGGGGATTACATATGGTAGTACTGTATCTAGTGGTCGGAAAATGGCGAATCCCTTGGAGCTTCAGAGTGTGGAGAGGTAAAGGTACACCTTCACAAGCACAACTAGGACTTAAATTGGTCAAAAGTTTACCTAAATTACTAACTAAACATTTTCAGGTAATGATTTTGGCTGATACAGCTTTCGGCAGTATAGAGTTTTTACATGGCGTTCGGAAACTTAAATATCATGCTGTTACAGGACTTTCTATTAACCGTAAGTTAGTTGATGGCAGAGTTTTGAGACATTTACATAAACAGGGACAACAGGTATATTTGGTAGGTTTAGATTTTCCTGTCACTGTAGCTTGGTATTATCTCAAACGCGAAAATGGAAGACTCGAAAAAAGATTTGTTTTATCTACTAAACCTTTAAAAGCTAGCACCATTAAATGGTGGGGAAAACGTAGATGGCAGATTGAGGGGTGGTTTAAAACAGCAAAACACCGTTTTGGTTTACATCGTTTTGGCCAAAAAACTTTAATCGGAATTTATCGCTGGCTTGTTCTTTCCTTAACTGCTTATTTTATAGTCCACTGGACTTATTTATCGACTCAGTTACCATTTCCACCTGATTGGGGTGAGGCAGCCCAAACTGCCCTTGAATCATTTTTCCCTAAAATAGTTGTGTCTCTTCTTTTACTTAATATTGAGCGGTTAAACCCCCTTGTACGTAGTTGTGGTTTTAACATCTATTTCACCAGGTGCAAGATGTGAGTCAATACGAAAAGGATACTTGGTACGACCAAAACGGACGAATTGTATTTACGGTTAGTAAAGGACTTGTTGGTGTTGGCTTCCCTCGTAAAGCTAAAAAAGGTGAACTGGGATGGGAAGACATTAAAGATATGACATCTGGAACGGTTGAACGCACAATCATAGATGACACCATGCCAGGAGGAGCGATAGAACGAACAATTATTTACGAAGCTCCTTTCACTTTATGTAATCGAGAAGATGACTATCAAATTGCGTGGAAATCCTTTTCGGGTTCGGGGTTCGGGGTTCGTGGTTCGGGGTTGGGAGAGGAGGAGGTTTAAAAGATGGGTGATGATAATCAAAATATTCAGGATAGAACGCTTGATTTTGCTGTTAGAGTTGTCAAGCTTTGTCAGTTTCTTGATGAACAAGGAGGTGTTGCTAGGGTTTTGTATAAACAATTGATTCGTTCTGGAACTTCTATTGGTGCAAATGTACGTGAAGCTCAATCTGCTCAAAGCGATAAAGATTTTTTACACAAACTAGAAATAGCTTTAAAAGAAGCCAGAGAAACCGAATACTGGCTAACCGTATTAATCAAAGCACAAATAATCGAAGAACAAAAAATCAAACATTTATTAGAAGAAAGCAACCGAATTCTCAAAATCCTAATCACCATAACCCGAAAACTAAAAATCAAACTCAAAAAACTAAAACACCCGCAAAACCCCTACCCCAAAAAAACCACGAACCACGAACCCCTACCCACGAACCATTAATCATGATTCCGTCAGTAATTGCTTCCGAAATCCGTTCCAGCATTGAAGACTTCTTAAAAACCGAATTCCGTCCCGCTTCTCCTGGATTCGAGGATTTAATACAACGCTTTTTATCAACCCCAGAAGCAATATTCAAAGGTCCTTACCTCTCAGTTAGTTTACCATTCCGTCCTGGTTCCACTGGTACAGACTATTTCCCCGATGTACCGATGGCTTTTCCTCCCCATCGTCACCAAGAACAAGCTTTTGCTCGCTTAAAAGTACCTTATTACCAATCAACCCTTGTCGCTACGGGAACGGGTTCTGGTAAGACGGAATGTTTTATGTTACCTATTCTCGACCACTGCTATCAGCATGAAAGCGAATCGGGTATTAAAGCGCTACTTATTTACCCGATGAATGCTCTTGCTACCGACCAAGCAAAGCGGTTAGCAGGTCTTATTTACAATAATCCTAAATTGAAAGGGAAAATAACTGCTGGTTTGTTTGTAGGTGAGTCGGAACGGGAACCGAAAGCAATTATGGGTGAGGAGAATATCATCACTGATAAAAATATTTTGCGTCAGTGTCCCCCGGATATTCTGCTGACGAATTATAAGATGTTGGACTATTTGCTGGTTCGTCCCAATGACCAGTCATTATGGTCTGGGAATAGTCCGGAAACGTTGCGTTATTTGGTGGTTGACGAAATTCACACTTTTGATGGAGCACAAGGAACGGATTTGGCTTGTTTGATTCGTCGTCTCAAAGCTAGATTGCAAACTCCAAAACATCATTTGGCTTGTGTGGGAACTTCTGCAACTTTGGGTGGTAGCGGTAATAAAGGAGAGATGTTGAGTTATGCTACTACGGTTTTTGATGAACCTTTTGATGAAAATGCTTTGGTGGAGGAGGATAGACTTACCTGTCAAGAGTTTTTATTTCAATTCAATACTTTTATTAATCCTCTTCCTATTCCGGAACCGGAACAGTTAGAATTTCTCAAAGCTTCTAATTATCAAAATATTCAACAATACATTTGCGCTCAATATCAATTATGGTTTGAGTCAGAAATTACGGCTGATTTTCACAGTGACGGATGGAGGGTTAATTTAGGTAAAAAGCTGATTTCTTTACCAATAGTCCACAATCTTCTCAAGGTTTTAGACCAAGAACCAATTAATTTAACGGAACTTTGGCAAAAACTCGGTCGTAAAATGCGTTTACCTAAAAGCGATGACCTAGTTTACCAAGCTGCTTTATTTGATAGTTTAATTGCTTTGTTTGCAATTGCTCGTAGTGAAAACAATAGCGCTAGGGTTCCTTGGGTAAATATCCGCTTGCAGTTTTGGCTCCGAGAATTGCGTCGGATGGTTGCTACTGTCGCGGAAAAACCGCAGTAAGTGCTTGCTGATGACCAAGTTGCGGAAGATAAAGTTCGTACTCTCCCGGTAATTCACTGTCGGGATTGCGGTAGTACGGGATGGGGAGGATTGAGAAGAAAGACGGGTGATAAGAAGATTGGCTGTAATCTGCGGGATTTTTATAAAGCTTATTTTTCTAAGGACACTTTAATTAGCTATGTTTTCCCCAATCTTCAGGGAAGGAAGCTTGATAATTGGAATAGTTGGAAGTTATGTGGTGATTGTCTTACTCTTAATAGTACTGATAGAGATAACTGTAGTGGATGTGGGAGCGAAAATTTAATTTCTATTGTAGAACCCGACCAAGAAACTCTTATTCAGGTATACAAAACCAAGGATGGGAATAATCGCCGTATTTCTACTCATGATTGTCCGTTCTGCGGTAGCAAAAATGGTTTATCAATTTTGGGTTCTCGTGCTGCGAGTTTGGCTAGTGCTGCGATTGGAACGTTATTTGCATCGAGTTACAATGATGACCGCAAATTAATTACTTTCTCGGATTCGGTACAGGATGCAGCCCATCGAGCGGGATTTTTTCAAACTCGCACTTTCCGTACTACTTTAAGAACTGCTTTAAGACAGTATCTGAATGGTAAAGCTGGATGTAATTTGGCTGAAATTCGGACTGATTTTAATCAATATTGGCGTAATAAAATTGGTTCGGATGAGGATTATGTTGCTACTTTTATGCCTTCGGATTTAGAGTGGTTATACGAATGGGAAGATTTACAAAAAACCGCTAAAGCTTCAGCCAATCTTGTGGAATTGATTGATAAAAGATTGGATTGGGAAGTGGTTGCGGAAGTTGGTTTAAGAACTTCTTTTGGTGGTTCTTTGGAACGAACTGCTAGCTGTGCAATTTATTTAAATCCAGATTTAATTAAAAATTTAATACCGGAATTACTAGAAATATTACGTAATGAAATTGGTGGTTTAGAAGCTTTACAACCGGAAGAATTAACTCGATTTTTATTAGGATTTATTCATCACTTGCGCCAGCGTGGTGGTATTTTACACGCAGCGACAAATAACTATATTGAAAGCGGTGGTAGCACTTTCTTATTACAAAAACCTTTATTTATGCCGGGATTTGCTGCATCCCTAGCGCCAGTATATTTGGTTCAATAAGGTAAATTCAATTCCAGCTTTGAAACCGTAATTAAATCTTCCGGAAGCTGGTGCGAAACTTGGCTTTATAAGTTATTTGTAGACGAAAAAAATATATTAATCCTTAACCAAGCCGAAAATCTCTACAACATCGTTTTAAACAGCTTGGTTAAACATCATATTTTTGGCGATCGCCAAACAACGAAGGGAATTAAAGTTTGGGGTATTGAACAAGAAGCGCTACATTTAGATACCATAGCGCTATACTTTCAATGTGACGAATGCGGACACCGAGTTACTGTTTCTTCCCAAGAATTAAACTGGTGGACGCAAATGCCTTGTCTGCGACCCAAATGTAAGGGACAATATCAACAATCCGCAGGGGATGCGCTTAACTTTTACCGCAACCTTTACGCTAAAGGTCAAGTTTGGCGAATTTTTGCAAGGGAACACACGGGATTATTAGAAAGAGAAGTCCGAGAAGAATTAGAAAACCGCTTTATTAACAGCAACCATCGCTACGACCCGAACGTGATTTCGGCTACCTCAACTTTAGAAATGGGGATTGATATCGGTACGCTTTCTTCCGTTCTATTATGTTCCGTACCTCCCAATCAAGCCAACTACCAGCAACGTATCGGTCGAGCGGGAAGAAGAGACGGGAATGCTTTTATCAGTACAATTGCTAACGGTAAACCCCACGATTTATACTTTTGGGCTGACCCGATGCTGATGATTGCGGGTGGTGTGGATACTCCCGGTTCTTATCTTGATGCTTCAGCAATTTTACAGCGTCAGTTAACAGCTTATGCTTTAGACTGTTGGGTAGAAACGGGAATTAACCCAGAACAGTTTCCCGAACGATTTGGGAAGGTATTAGATAACGTACACAAACGAGATTTATTGCGCTTTCCCTATACTTGGCTGAGTTTTATCGAAACCCAACAATCAAGTTTACTACAATCATTTTTAGAACTATTTGAGAACCAAATAACCCCAAGAACAGCCCAACAGCTACAAATATTTATTGAAAAAGGCAATAATGATAATGGTGGATTGCGTTGGAGAATCCTTAATCGTTTACAGGAAGTTGTTGAAGAACGTCGTTTGCTAAAGAATCAAATTGAAACCTTGCGACGACGAATCAAAGATAAAGAACAAGCAGCTCGTAGCGAAAATCATGAGGAAGAACTAGCAGAACTCCAGCGAGAGCGTAGCGGGTTAATGGAGTTGGTTAAAACAATCAACGATAAAAATATCCTTAACTTCTTTACCGATGAAGGATTGTTACCCAATTACGCATTCCCAGAACCTGGTGTGATTCTACGTTCGATAATTTGGCGATTGAAGAACATTAAAGGCAATAGTACCACGGGCAAATACGAAACCTTTACCTTCGAGTACGAACGTCCCAGCGCGATCGCACTCAAAGAACTCGCTCCCAGTAACGTTTTCTACGCTGAAGGAAAGCGGGTTAAAATCGACCAAATTGACCTAAATCTTTCTAAAATCGAAGAATGGCGATTGTGTAGAAACTGTTCCTATGCAGCTCAAGCAATATTAGAAGTAGCCAAACAACCGAACTGTCCCCGCTGTGGAGATAAAATGTGGTCGGACAAAGGACGTTTGCGAAAAATGGTACGATTGCGTCAGGTAATGGCTAACTCTAGCGCTAGAGAAAGTCGTATCGGTGATGATACAGACGAAAGAAAACCCGCATTTTTCACCCAGCAAATGCTGGTAGATTTTGAACCTGAAGCGAGAGAAAAAACCTTTGTCATCCAAGATGATGAATTCCCCTTTGGATTTGAGTTAATTTCTAAAGTCACCTTCCGGGAAGTCAACTTTGGAGAAGGTAATTCCCAAACAGAAAACTTTGAAATCGCAGGTGTCAGTCGTCCCCGTCCCGGATTTAGGATATGTCGTCATTGCGGTAAAGTCCAAACCGACCCCGAAAAATCGGAACATACCTTAATTTGTCCTCGTAATCAAAACGCTACCGAAAAAGACTTTACCGATATTCTCTATTTATTCCGACAATTTGAATCAGAAGCAATTCGGATATTATTACCCGTCGATACCTTAACTTCCGATAGAAAACTGCATTCATTTATAGCAGCTTTGCAACTGGGATTAAAACAACATTTCAAAGGTCAAGTAGACCATTTACGAACCTTAGTCAATCAAGAACCCCAAGAAAACACACCCAGCTTATTACGCAAACCCTTTTTATTCCTCCACGATACAATCCCCGGTGGAACCGGATATCTCAGACAGTTAGTTCGTGATAAAGAAGCTTTCTTCTCGGTACTTGAAAAAGCATTAGTGATATTACGAGCTTGCGATTGTGACGACGGTTGTTACAACTGCTTGTACGGTTATCGCAACGGTTACGACCAAGACCAAACCAGTCGTAGAACCGCAATTGACCTACTCAACACCATATTAAATCATCGTCAGCAACTCCACGAAACAGAAAGTCCGCTATCGCAAGTTAAATTAAATGCATTATTTGATAGCATACTCGAATTGCGATTTATAGAAGCACTACAGCGCTACCGTTATCAAGATGAAAATAATCAAGAACAATCCGTCATTCTCCGCAAAGAAATAGTTAACGGAAAAGCCGGATATTTTATTAAAATTGGCAATCAAGATTGGAATATAGAACCGCAAGTTGAACTAGGAATTAATCAAGGTGTAGAAATTCCTAGTAGAGCCGATTTTGTTTTTTATCCTGCGAAGAATTCATCTAATATAAAACCCATTGCAATATTTACCGATGGATGGCAATATCACGAGCATCGGATTGGTGAAGATTTTTTGCAGAGAATGGCAATTGCTAAAAGTAATAAATATCATGTTTGGTCTTTATCCTGGGGAGATGTAGATTCGCAGTTGTCCAATAAAACAAATGTGAATTTAAATGATTTTTGTATTGATTTATTAGATATTGGTCTGAATTCGCAATTTATTAATAGAGAAACTACTTTCTATGAAAAATACAACTGCGAACAATTACGTCCTCTAGCTGAAAAAAGCAGTTTTATTTGGCTAGTTAACTTTTTAAAGAATCCCGATAAAAAATTATGGACTAACTTTGCACTAATGCGAACTGTAGCCCAAATGGATAAAGTTAACTTTAAAGATGATAAATCTCGTCTTGATTGGCAAAATCAAGTTTTACAGCTTACGAATAATCATGTAGTTGATGCATTTTTACCAACAGAATCAAAACGTATCTTGAGCCATGTTGAATACAGCAAAAACGATAATAAATTAGTCAATATATATATTTCAATAGATTCTCAACGACATAGCAATCAAGAAAGTAACGGGTCATTCGCTGTAATTAACTTAGATGATACAGCAACAGAAAACGATAAAGAACTACAAAAAGCTTGGGTAGGAGTTTTACGCTACTTCAATATTTTACAGTTTATCGACCACAGCTATGTAGTCACGGTTAAAGGAAATAAAAATAATCTAAATACCCAACTTCAACCACCAAAAACTAATCTATCTACAGCAGTAAATACCAAATATAAGAATTCAGCAGCTTGGCAGAAATTAGAGGAATTAATCTTTGACGAAACAGCATTATATTTACTTAAACATATGCAAAATCATAATTGGAAATTACCGGAGGTTGGTTATGAATTAATTGATAGTAATGATGTTGTAATAGCCGAAGCTGAATTTGCTTGGTTGTCGGATAAATTAGCTTTATTAGTTGAAGAAGATATTGATAGTCGTAAATGTTTTGAAAATCGTGGATGGAAAGTTTTTTGTATTAATGAGGTTTTGGTTAATCCGGAGGAGTTTAAGAAGAAGTATTTGAGTTAGTGGTTCGTGGTTAGTGGTTCGTGGTTCGTAGTATGTCCTTCGGACACGCTTCGCTAACGTGGTTTTAATATCAATTCCCTTATGTTAAAGCATCAACCTAAATTACTGTTTATGAATAAAATATTTTAATTATTGTAGGGTGTGTTACAGCTTTTAATAATTTGATAGAAAAACAACAGATGAGGGTTTGCTGTAACGCACCAATAACTTCCTTGAACACTAATTAGTTATTGATTGAATAAAACATAATGATTGATAATTTTTTTAATTTTAAATGGTGCGTGACGGTATGTACAAATTTTTTGATTATGTTTGATAGTTTATCGTGACCGTCACAGCACCCTACGACCAATTATTAATTATTAATTATTAATTACCAATTACCAATTACCAATTCCCAATTCCCAATTCCCAATTCCCATGTTAAAACATCAACCTAAATTAGCAATATCAGCAGATTTTCTCGATGCTTTTAGTAAATTACCTAAAAGAACTCAAGCTAGAACTACAGACTTTATAGAAAAATTCAAAAAAGACCCAACTAGTTCGGGTATTAATTATGAGAAAATCAACAATGCTAAAGACCCCAATTTAAAATCAGTTCGAGTTGACGGTTCTTACAGAGCTATTGTCCTCAAACCCAGTAAAGGAAATATCTACACTTTACTTTGGGTTGATAACCATGATGAAGCTTACGATTGGGCACAACGTCGAGTGTGTAAAATTAACCCAGAATCCGGTTCGCTACAAATCATTGACATTGAACAAGTTAGCGCTATCGAAACGGAAATTACCAACCGGAAAGCTCCTGAAATCCCCGGTAGATTCGATAAAATACCCGATAAATATCTGCTCCGACTTGGTATTCCCAACGAATTATTAACAGCAATTCGTGCTGTCGTCACCGATACCGATATTGACCAAATTATTCCTCAACTACCAGAAGAAGCAGCAGACGCTTTGTTAATGATAGGTGCTGGTTACTCGGTTGAAGAAACTCTAGCGCAACAGTTTAAGAAAACCGAGCAGAAAGTAGATACTGATAATATTGATGCAGCATTACAAACCGATGACAGCAAACGTCGCTTCCGAGTTGTTGAAGATGACGCTGAATTACTAGAAATACTCGCAGCACCTTTAGAAAAATGGCGCGTATTTTTGCATCCCAGTCAAAGACGCTTAGTCGAACGTGATTGGAAAGGTCCTGTGAGAGTATTAGGAGGTGCGGGAACCGGAAAAACAGTCGTAGCAATGCATAGAGCTAAATGGCTGGCTGAAAATCGATTTACAAATAATGGCGATCGCATTTTATTTACAACGTTTACTCGTAACTTAGCGGTAGATATCGAAGCCAACTTACGGAAAATCTGCTCCTCCGAAACCATGAAACGTATTAAAGTTGAAAATATCGATTCTTGGGTATCATCTTTCTTAAAAAGTGAAGGTATTAATGCCAAAATCGTCTACGATGAGCAAGTTGCAGAACTCTGGGAAAAAGCTTACACCTGCAAACCAGAAACCCCTTCACTTAGCCTTGAATTTTACAAAGACGAAAGGAAAGAAGTAATTCAAGCCAATAAAATAAGCTCCCTCAAACAATATCTGAAAGTTCCCAGAAGCGGAAGAGGTACCAGATTAAATCGAGCCGATAGAGCGGCAATTTGGAAGGTATTTGAAGAATATCGCTCCTTTCTGCAACAAAAAGGCTGGAAAGAAAGCGAAGACGCAATGAGCGACGTTTGCAGTCTACTAAAAAACAAACCTGGTGAAACCCTACCCTTCAAAGCCGTAATAGTAGACGAAGCTCAAGACATGAGTCAAGCCACCTTCTCGTTAATTCGGGAAATAGTTCCCCCCAAAGACACCGGAAATGATATCTTTATCGTTGGCGACCCCCATCAAAGAATTTACGGACGCAAACTCGTTCTCAGCCGATGCGGTATTGATATCCGGGGACGCTCCCATAAACTCAGAATTAACTATCGTACCACCGACGAAACCAGAAAATGGGCAACTAACGTCCTTGCTGGAGTCACAGTTGACGATTTAGATGGAAACCAAGACGACTTAAAAGGATACCGCTCATTACTCCACGGAGACGAACCAATCATACGCGGATTTGATAGCTTTAGTGAAGAAATTGCATTTATTAAAACATACCTGCAAAAACTAGAAGAAGAAGGAAATCCCCTTTCCAATAGCTGTATTGTTGTCCGTACAAATCAATTAGTTAATCAATATATATCAGTTCTCAACGAAATAGGAATAAAAACCCAACAAATCAAACGCAGCCAACCAGACAACTTATCTCACCCAGGAGTCAGAGTTGCCACAATGCATCGAGTCAAAGGATTGCAATTTGAATACGTGATTTTAGCCGGAATTAATGATAACTATCTACCCTTACAATCGGCATTAAAAAACGCTTCCGATAAAGCTGCTCGTAATGCAATAATGAATGCAGAACGCTCATTAATTCATGTATCAGCAACCCGCGCTAAACGTTGTGTAGTAGTTAGTTATTATGGAGAACCTAGTTCGTTGATTCCGGATGTTGATTTGAATTAACAAATTTATTTTTCAAACTATAACTATAATAAGAGTGTTGTTGTATCAAACCTTTACCAATCTCTGCCTCAACTGCGTATATCTCTCCTGAGACTTCCTTGAGCGCACGCACATTGAAATTGTTTTCTTACTCCCAATAATAATCGCTAACTTCTTTGCACGAGTTAAGCCGGTATACAATAAATTCCGGTTCAACATGACGA
>CAKZYM010000627.1 GCA_937884685.1 uncultured Calothrix sp. | reverse complement strand
CAAGATGCTCCCACTCCTAATTCCTAACTCCTAACTCCTAACTCCTAACTCCTAACTATTTGCTGTTCGCTGGTCGCTGGTGACTGTTGATTTACCAACAAAGCAACGGGGAAATTTTGGAGAATATCGCGTACCCAAAGTGCATCTTCACCTTCTACTTGTTGTCCAGTAAAGACATCTACCCAAGTATTAGTTGAATCAGCAGGGGGAACAATGCGAGTTTCTTGCCAAACTTGCTCTCCGAAGGGATATTCGCCTTTTTCTGTTAAAGAAGTAAAAAAGCGCGGTGCGATAACAATTATTTTTTGTTCTCCTAATTCCCTACTAAATCCGATAATATGACTTTTTAAACTACCAACTGTGGTCAATTTTTCGTAGGTACCCCGTTGGAATAAGTCTAAATATTCTTGACGTGTTTGCAGGGTTTTGTAAATCAAGAACAGTTTGATTCTTGCATCTTCGGGGGTTTCGAGCAATTGAGCAATATAGTCAAGTAAATCTGCTCCGTTTTTAGATTTTATTTCCTCAAGATATTTTTGTCGCATCGAGAAATCTACCGGACGACGGTTATCTGGGTCTACTAAGCTTAAATCCCATAGTTCGCTTCCTTGATAAATATCGGGAAGTCCAGGAGCGGTCAGCTTGAGTAATGTTTGAGAAAGAGAACTTAAGATACCGTAATGCTGAATTTTCTCTTGAAAGGGACGAAATGCTTGTAAAAATTCATTATCTGGACTGTCTTTTAAAACTCTTTCAGCAAAATTGGTAAAACCATCCTCGTAATCACTATCATTCTTTAGCCATGCGGTATGTACTTTAGCTTCTCGAATTGCTTTGATAATATACTCTTTAATTCGCTCGACAAAATTAGGATATTCTTCCTTATCTAAAGGAAAAGCACCGATAAGAGTTTGATAGAACAAATACTCATCGTTATAGGTTGGTATATCGCGTCCGCCGACATAATCCTTATGAGCGGCGTTAATTTCGCACCATTGTTTTAGGTTTTGCTCGAATTCCTCGGGAATTTCTGATAAAACGTTAATTCTAGTTCTGACATCTTCACCACGTTTGGTGTCGTGGGTAGATGTAGTGTTCATTGTATGAGGCCAAGTTGCAGTGCGATTGGAATTATAGGTGTGAAAATCTTCTAAAGATACTCCGAAACTACCTGGATGCGAACCAACTTCATTCAGCGAAACTAATCTGTTGTATACATAAAGTACGGTATCTTCTACACCTTTGGCCATCAAAGGGCCGGTAAATTGCTGCAATCTCATTAAGAAGCGCAACCATTCGTCTCTATCTTCTTCTGTAAGATTTTCGTCAAATTCTAGTAGCAGAAACTTTTCAATAAAATTAAGTTCGTTCAGGAAATTCGGAATATTCTTTTTAGCTTGAATCATTACCTGCTCGATATATTCCCTATCCGAAGAACTTGCTCCCCCACTATTAATATAGGTGCGATATACCGGAAATAATGCCAAAATTTCGATTAAAGCCGATTTCAAACCGTACATTGTGAAATCGCTAGCATAACGGTAACGACCGGATATTTTTTTAAAAAGGTGAGCTAAATTATCAATATCTCCGGCTAAATGTTTCTCAATAATTAATCTTTTGTTTTTATCAATTAATTCTTCACAGGAAACAGCTTTACCAATAAAACGATAGTAGATATTATCAAATCCTTCTTCATTAGACTGGTCGCAGAAAATACCATTTAGCTGATTTAGAAAATCATATCCTGAAGTACCTTGAATGGACCAAGTTATCGGTAATTCTTCTTCCGGTTCGAGAATTTTTTCAACAATTAAGTAAACTTCCGGTGCTTTTTCTCGGAGTCTATTCAAATATTCTGCTGGGTCATATAAACCATCTATATGGTCAATTCGCAATCCATCAAATTTACTTTCTTCAACCAACTGTAAAATTAACGAATGAGTAGTTTCAAAAACATTCTCATCTTCAATTCGCAACGAGATTAAATCATTAACTGTAAAAAAGCGTCTGTAATTAAGTTCTTCATTACCGACCTTCCAGAAAGCAAGACGGAAGAATTGCTCTGTTAACAAACTTTCTAATAAATCAAAGCTTTCCGGTTTACCTACTTCCCCATTAAAAGTAGCAATATTTTCCTGAATATATTGTTTTACTTCCTCTGAATCATTCCAGAGTTCCCATAACATTCTTTTGATAAAGCTAATTTGGTCGTCCCTTTCTCTTCCTTCTTCACTAGATGGAATATACTTCAACGTATAAAGAACACCTAAAAGCTTCACGAAAGCAGGATTGTCTCTACCAAGTTTTTCCTGCAATCGTGCTAAATCGTATGTCAGAACTTGACTATAGGATTCAATGCGGATAGGAAATTTATTATCGTAATAGTTAATGCTTAAACCGCTTTGTTCGTACTGAATTTGTAATTCACCACTTTCGAGACAATCACCGCAAAATTTACCTAAAAATGGTGCTAGAACTTTACCGTTGTTTTCTGGGTAATGATGATTCCAATCAATATCAAAAAAGTCTCTATATTTAGAATCAGCACCGTTTTCCAAAACATCCATCAACATTTCATTTTGGCTGCTAAAAGCCATATGATTGGGGACAATATCTTGAACCCAACCAATATTTAAATTTTGCAGTTGTTCCACTAATTCATTAAATTTTTCCACTCCTCCTAATTCCGGGTCAACTTCACGGGGATTCACCGCATCATAACCGTGAGTACTACCTTTTCTAGAAGTAAGAATTGGGGAAGCATATAAATGAGAAACACCTAGCTGTTCTAAATAATCAGCAATAGTTTTTGCAGCATCAAAACCAAAGCTAGGAGTAAACTGAATCCGGTAAGTCGCTAAAGGTATTTGCATGATAATTATTTCGGATTTTAGATTTTGGATTTTGCGGAAAGTTTGGGGTGTCGGTCTCCGTCCCCAAAACTTTCCAAGACAGATTTTAGATTTTAAAGATAGTTGGTAATTGGTAATTGATAATTGGTAATTGTTAATAATTAGAAGTCAGAAGTGAGGAGATTGTAATGGGAGCATCTTGCTCTCTATACAGCATATTTCATCTTTGTGAGGTAGATTTGGGCGGACAGGGATGTCCACCCCACAAGAGTTTTATAATTTATGTTTGTACTTTATTTACCTGCAATATGCTGTATCTCCCCATCTCCTCACTGCTCACTGTTCACTGTTCACTGTTCACTGATTACTGTAAACCACAACGCTATAAGGATTAATGTTCAATTCGTAGTTACTCGCTCCATCCAGTTTTTCTGGTAGCTGGGAACCTTTCCCTCCCCAAGTTGGTTCACTTGAATCAAGTATTTTTTTCCAAGTTCCGCTTTTGTTATTGTCTGTAATCTTAACAGTTTCCG
>CAKZYM010000626.1 GCA_937884685.1 uncultured Calothrix sp. | reverse complement strand
ATAGTACGATGCGAACCCCTCGTGGGTGAGAGGAGGTTGGAAAGAATTGAATATTCTTGATATGACGGGATTTTAGATTGTTTATTGATTAGTGTTATTGGATACTTATTGTTTTATATATATTAGTAATTTTAGTTATTTTGTTTTATTTGTTGTTTAATTGCTTTTGTAGAGAGTTTTGGTTGTTTGTAGTGTATTGAATCAAAATACTTGTTTTTGTTGGGAATATAGTGGTTTATTTGGGTTGTTTTTTCGGGAATTGTTTTTTGGAAATTTTTTGAAATCTTATTTACTTGACCCAGTGGATTCTATGTATATTGCGGAATGTAATCTGGCTTGCTGGAATTAAAAAGCAGCTATAAAAATGCGATTTGAAGTTTGTTCCGATTATCAAGTCGGTGTATCTTGCTAACAATTTTATATCCTAATTGTCCTTTAAATCATCAAATTCCACATCTTGCTCAAACGAAATGTTGCTCATATCTATTCTTTTAACAGCAGCTACTATACCTATGATGAAACCGTAGTTTCCTCCAATAGTTGCACCGATAGAAGGTAAAGCTTTAATCGCAGTTGTTACAGATAATCTGGTGAGTATTCTGTTCGCAATACTCAACATTATTGGTTTTGTTAGCGTTGTACCTATATCTACACCTAATGAAACTCCTACTATTTTCATCAATTGAGGAAAAGAAATTTTATATATTCCTTTTTTGTCGTAAATTACTGCCAGTGTTACTCTAAATTGTTGCGTGACATTATTTAAAACGTCAGCAGGCAGACCAATAATCATAGTTGGAAATACCCCAAAGCCACTTGTGGTAGCTAACAAAGCACATTCAGAAATAAATTTATCGATACCTTTTTCATCTACACTTTCTTTTATTTCCTCCAGATTCATATTTTCAAAGATTTTTTGGAAACTTTTTAATAGTAAAGTTTGTACGTCCATTTTAGTTATTTGTACATCTTCAACAGGGATATCTAGTACCTCATTTAATTCCCCTGATTCAAATAATTTTTTTAGTAATTCAAGACTTTCTTGAGAAGCTTCCAAAGTAATCTTAATGCTACCTTCTTCAACCTTTAGAATCGTCAATTCTGCGTCTTTCGATTTTTTTCGCAAATGAGTTTCTAAAAGTTTGAGAAAATTTTCATCGACGATATCGATAGTACCCGTAAGTATGAATGTGGCTTTACCTTTATTATTTGTTTCCTCTTTGTTTTCTACAGAGACTTGCGAATCATTTAATTTATTTTCACTAATAGCTTCAGAATAAGTCACGTTAATAAAACTTATTTGGTCAGCTTGTACATTTTTTATAAAGTGACTACCAGAGCCGTTCCAATTATTACTGTTCTGATTCACTGTATTTGCATTACCTTGAACGGCGAGGTTCTCATCGCCCTGAATAGCTCGATTTTCGTTGCCCTGAATATTATTTTCAGGACAACAATTAACAATCTGTGATTCTACTACTTTGTTTGGTTGTGAATCAGAGTTCTCAGGTGATTGGTTCATTTTAATAGTCCTACAGCCCCAGTAAGTGAGAACCCGCAGCCGCACCCAACCAACTGGCAACTTTTACCATAATAGGTTTGGCTTTGCTCCAAAGTTTCTGACCTGATTCTACAGTTTTACTGGTTTTTTCAAGAGTTTCTGCAACACTACCCAAACGGTCTAAGGCTCGGTTTTTATTTGGCTCTTCCCTATTAGCTGCTTTCTTTGCTGAACTTAAATCTTCAACTACTTCTTCTTTAGTTTCTTCTGGTAGTTCCGCACCTTTTACTAGAGCTTCAAGTTCAACCAACAGTTCAATGACTTTTTCTTTGGTCAGAGGTGGGGTATCACCAACTTGATTTTGTTGTGTAACTTGATTATTATCGCCAAGCACACCTTGATTGTTATCTCCTTGAATGGCGCGATTATTATCCCCTTGGAGATTATTAACGTTACCGCCAATATCACCACCTACTGAAAATCCACCTTGATTATTAGTCATATTACCTACCTCTTTTATTTCTGTATAATCACCTTCTATGCACTCGTTGTAGTTACTACCACCTGTGTGGATTGTGCGGTCGTTACTCCTATTTAGACTTCCTCCTGTAATAAATATTCCTTGATTGTGTAAATTTTCTATATGTGTACCTGGGTTTTCTTTTACTGTTTGAATAATTTCTTCAACTACAACATCGGTACTAGGCATGAGTTTTTTTGGATCGTAGAGAGGTAAAGTCTGCTCGTATCTAGCGTAATATTCACGCTGAAGTTGAAAATGACTAGTTTGCCCAAATACTTTTAGCCGAATTATGAACTGATTATCACCTCTTTTTTCTAATCCAACAAGTTCAAATTGTACGGGATAGTCTTTAGTTAAACTTTTAAGGATAGTGATTGCCATTCCTGCATTAACATTATTCCTGTGATAAAGATCCAAAGTATCTAGAACCGATGTAACAAAAATATTGAAGCCATTTTTTTCAAAATCACCTTCTTCTGGGGGAGGCATTCGATTTGGATCGCGATCACCTTCAGTTGGCAGTTTTAAATAAACATATTTGCATTTAACATTATCTAAACTAGTTTTTCTGGTGATTCCCCAATCTTCAATGTACGCTCCAGTAAGGCAAGCATTATTAAGGTTAGTTTGGTCTAGATTAGTTTGCACCAGTTTTGCTTCAAATAAATCTGATTCTTGTAAGTTCGCTTGGCTTAAATCTGTATCAATGAAGCTCGCGCCAGCCAGGTTAGCTTCTTTTAAGTTGATTCCTCGTAAGTCTTGACGGTCAAATATTTTGTTTTGCCCTTGTCCTGTGGTAAGTAATTGGCGTATACAATAGTTTTTTAAATAAGAAGTGCCTGGACGAATGCGGTCTAAAAATTGACTCTTATGAAAAGAGGTGCGGATTAATCTCGCGCCTCGTAAATCAGTACCTTTGAATGTAACTTTGGAGAAGTTGGTATCAGTTAAATCAGCATTGCGAAAACTCGTACCTCCTATTGTTGCAATAGCTACTGCTGTATTTCTTATCGAGGCATATTTTTTATCTTTTTTTATTGCTCGCCAAGCTATGTAAGCACTTATGACAGTTCCGATTCCGGCTAGGAAGAAGGCAGATACGGCTACAGCGAAGATTCCGGGGAATATTGCGGTAGATTTGAATAGTGAATCCATGAATGCGGCGTAAAGTACGCTAAAGGTTATCGTATTAACAAAGGCGAAGATTCCGGCTATGATTCCGGCGAAGATTCCACCTACGGTAAAGCTTATAGCGAAAGCTGTGGCAAAACTCAGGACTAAGCCGAAGGTGCTGACGAAGGCAAATGTTAAAACAAAAGCGAAAGCTCCGGCTAATACTAAGGCACCAAATATAGCTCCGACTAAAGCCAAGGATTGGTCTACGGATAACAATCCTATTATACCTCCGTATACAATTCCCATTGTGATTCCAGCTATACCTAGATTGATAACAAAGGTTCCAAAAATATTTACTGATATTCCTCGGTGGATAATAATTATATATGCAATGATTGTTACAATTACTGCGACTAAGCTTGTAAATTGACTTTGAGGATCTTGAGAATAATCAAAGATGTAGGATATAAAAAATGAATTAATTACACATACAAAACTTGATATTCCCAACAGCAACCAAGAAAGTAAAACTAGAAGCAATGCCCAACGCTTTTGTAAACCAGCTTTGGCACCAGTAAAGTCAGTTCCTCTTAAGTTGGCACCAGTAAAATTTGTGCCTCTGATATCGGCATAACTAAAATTTGCACCTTCCAGGTTTTGACCCTTAAAAGAGCGTCCGCGAAGATTTTGACCGGAATAGTCTGGTGGCATAACCTGCGGGATAAATAAGTGTTTACACTGATATGATTATACACTTTGATTATGGAGTATTCCGGAGTAAAAAGCGTTAAAATTCGGATAAAGAAAGTTTTTCAATTTATTACAAGTATTTTGAAGATTTAACCTGCAACAGGTTTTAACTCTTTCGGTCGGTTGGGTGAACAAGAGATTTGATTTTAGTACCCGTTGTCAAGCCATAGCATTTGTGGAAATACAAACCTTTTAAAGCATCTGTCAATTATTTAGCTGTTTTTCTAATCAATACCTTTCCTAAAATTGGTAATTTTCTCCTTGATAATTAAGTTCGGGTCATTGCCTTCTTCCTTAAGTAGAAGCATATTAATCAAATCCTGGTCA
>CAKZYM010000625.1 GCA_937884685.1 uncultured Calothrix sp. | reverse complement strand
TTAGGAGTTAGGAGTTAGGAGTTAGGAGTTAGGAGTTAGGAGTTAGGAGTTAAAAATCCGACCGATGAACAACTGATAACTGATAACTGATAACTGATAACTGTTACGCTAAAACTGTCACAGAAATTATCAGGTCAATTAATTTAATTATTATGAACGGAATGATTAAGCCTGCCAAACCATAAATTAAAAAATTGCGTTGCAAAAGTTGATTGGGTGCTATTGGTGAAAACGGTACACCTTTTAAGGCTAGGGGTATTAATGCTGGAATAATTAATGCATTATAAATCAAGACTGAAAGCACGGCAGAATTAGTGCTTGTCAAGTTCATTAAGTTAAGTTGATTTAGACTTGTGGGAGCAAATATTACTGGAATGATTGCAAAGTATTTAGCTATATTGTTGAAGATTGAAAATGTAATCAATGCACCACGAGTCATCAGTACTTGTTTACCAATGCGGATGATATCAATTAATTTAGTGGGGTCTGAATCTAAATCGATGATATTAGCTGCTTCTTTTGCTGCTTGGGTTCCATTGTTCATGGCTACCGCAACATTGGCTTGAGCTAATGCTGCTGCATCGTTTGTACCATCCCCTGTCATTGCGACTAATTTACCTTCTGCTTGTTCTCTTTGAACTACAGCTATTTTGTCTTCGGGGGTTGCTTCGGCAATAAATTCTTTAACACCTGCTTCTCTGGCAATTACAGAGGTAGTTATATGATTGTCGCCGGTAATCATGATAGTACGCACTCCTAGTCTTCGCAATTGCCCGAAGCGCTCGCGAATGCCCGGTTTGATATTATCTTTTAAATAAATAATCCCATAAATTTCATTATTCATGGATACGGCTAATGGTGTACCTCCTTGTTGGGATACCATTTCGTAGGCTGAATTAAGTTCGATTGAAAAGCTTCCACCGTATCGTTGAATAAAACTTTTAACAGCGTCTACAGCTCCTTTACGAACCATTGAACCATTGGGTAAATTAGTACCACCTATCCTATTTCGGGCGCTGAATTTTATCGGTAAGGCTGCTTGATAATCAAAATCAATTCTTGCTCCCAGCCTTTGTGCCAAACGAACTATTGATTTCCCCTCTGAGGTGTCATCAAATATACTTGCAGCTAGAGCTACATAAGCTATCTCCTGCATTGTATGACCATTGATAGGAATAAAACCATCTGCCAAACGGTTTCCTCTGGTTACAGTTCCAGTTTTGTCAAGAATTAAGGTATTAACGTCCCCACAAGCTTCTACGGCCCTTGCTGAAGTAGCAATCAAATTTAGTTGGGCAACGCGATCCATACCTCCGATAGTAGTAGCACTAAGTAAGCTAGCAAGAGTTGTAGGAATTAATGCGACAAAAACAGCAATTACTATAGGTACGCTAATAGGAGTTTTAGCGTAATATGCCAGCACTGGGAAAGTCGCCACAACTGATAAAAATATCAGGCTGATTAATGCTAGTAAAACCGTGAGAGTAGCTTCGTTTGGAGTCTTCTTACGTTCTCTTCTTTCTATAACGTAAATCATCCGATTGATAAATCCTTTATCGGGGTCAACCGTAATTCTGATTATTAATTCATCCGAAATAATACGGCTACCACCGGTAACATAACTGGCAACATCAGAACCAGCTTCTTTAAGGATTGGCGCAGACTCCCCGGTTATTGCTCCTTCATCGACGCTAGCAGCACCCATAATTACTTCCCCGTCGGTGGGAACAATATCACCAGCTACTACATATACAGTATCGCCGCGTTGCAAACTCGTAGCAGGAACTTCAGAAACGGTACCGTCAGGGAAAAGTTTTTTAGCATTGATATCGGACTTAATCGAACGCAATACATCAGCTTGTGCTTTTCCACGACTTTGAGCAAAAGCTTCAGCAAAGTTAGCCAGCCAAATTGTTATAAACAAAATGGTGGTAACTGCACCGTTAAAAAGTTGTGCGTTCGAGTTCGCAGGTGAGCCAAATAATAGCGGAAAAATAGTTGCCGCTAAAGTAATAAAACTACTGACCCAAACCACCAACAATACAGGATTTTTAATGATGTGCTTGGGATTAAATTTAGCAAAAGCGTCTTTTATTGCTCTACGATAAAGACCTTTTTTACTTGCTTTTACCTTTTTGCGTGAAGAACGAAGTTCTTTAGAAGCAGAAGTAGCAAGTTTAGACTTAGAGGTAGTCGCGACTGGGTTCATAGGCATTTTAGGGGGAAGAGGTAGGAGGTAGGAGGTAAAAGGTAGGAGGTAAGAAGTAAGAGGTAGG
>CAKZYM010000624.1 GCA_937884685.1 uncultured Calothrix sp. | reverse complement strand
TCCTAACTCCTAACTCCTAACTCCTAACTCCTAACTCCTAACTCCTAATTCCTAATTCCTAACTTTTTTATAAATGATTCAAACTACAATAACACCCTTTAATCGTAAACTAAACTCGACTTTAACAAAGAAAGCAATCAACGTTTTACAAATCAATTTAGGTAAGCTTTGTAATCTTGCTTGCAGTCACTGTCATGTTGATGCGGGGCCGAAAAGAACTGAAGAATTAACTCCGGAGATTTGCGAGCAGTTAGTTGAATTAATTCATAGATTTCCCGAGACTAAAATTGTAGACTTAACTGGTGGCGCTCCGGAAATGAATTATGGTTTTAAGCCTTTAGTAGAAGCTGCAAGAAAGAATAATAAACAGGTAATTGTTCGCTCTAATTTAACGATTTATTTTGAAGATGGATTTGGCGATATTCCGGAATATTTTGTTAAACATAAAGTAAGGGTTGTTGCTTCTTTACCTTGTTACCTTGTTGATAATGTTGATAAAATGCGCGGTGATGGTGTTTTTAATGCTTCGATAAAAGCGCTGCAATGGCTAAATAAATTAGGCTATGGAAAAGAACCGGATTTAATTTTGGATTTGGTTTATAATCCACAGTTACCTACAAGCGAAAATTTTGCTTTAACTCCCAATCAAGTCAAGTTAGAACAAGATTATAAAAAGTTTTTGCAAGATAACTTTGATATTGTATTTAACAACTTGTTTGCAATTACCAATTTACCGGTTGGTAGAACTAAATTTCATTTAGAAAGAACAAAGCTATACAAGCCTTATTTACATTTTCTTGAATCTAATTTCAATCCAGTTACTGTGGAAAGTTTGATGTGTCGTGATGAACTCTCGATTGATTATCTTGGTAACGTTTATGATTGCGACTTTAACCAGATGATGAATATACCAGCAAAGACTCGTGATGGAGAAGATATTACAGTCGCGAAATTGCTTGAAGCTGAAAATTTAAACTTGATTGAAGAAGTTCAAACTGCTAGCTATTGTTACGGTTGTACTGCTGGTAGCGGTTCTAGCTGTGGTGGTGCTTTATTATAAATTGGGAATTGGGGATTGGGGATTGGTAATTGGTAGTGGGTAATCGGTAATGGGGAATTGGTCATGAGGAATGCTAGCAAGCAAGATGCATATCCTTACGGATACACTTCGTTAACGCACTAACCCCTACTTGCTACTTGCTGCTCGTTTACCTGGAACGTTTAGACTGATAAATCCGTCTCAGTCAATGAAAAGAAATATTCGACTAGAAATACATAAATCCTGTTAAAAATCATCCCGTTACCAAAACTGTTACCAGCGAACTATTCTTGCTTGACAGACATAAAATAGTAATCAAATAAGCAAGTCTCCTTACACCATATTATAAACCGTAGACCTCCCTGAAAATATCCTACGGTTTCTTTTTTTATCTATAAGTAGCTAGTAATAGAACATATAATTTTAGTGGTTATAGTAGATGATTATCTAATAAAAAGTCTTGTTTCAAAAATTGATACGTCCAGGTTTGTCAAGCAACTTGCTGGTTATAATGGGGTTTAAGTTAAGCTCCTCACATTATATTGAAAGCCGTGAAACTTTTTGTTTTGCGGCTTTTTTGTTCGTTTTATCAAGATTCTATCCGTTGCCAAGTCAATTCAAAAATTTTTGGTATGTCATCACTTCTACTCGGTGGGGTTTTCAAAGTTACTTGATTTTCATTTATCGTAAAAATCCTTGTCAAACTTTTTCCTATACGATTGGGAATCGATGCAATTTCCACATGATGAATAACTTTATCACCATCAAGAGTATAACTTCCAGCATATGAATTAAAAGAAGAAAATGCTTCTGCTCGTTCTTCGATTGGTACCGAATGTATCGCACTTGTAAGAGGTGAAGCTGAATTACCACTTAATAATTGACGCTCGCTTTTCGAGAACATCACCATCATTTTTCCTTCAACAGTGTAGGTAATGTACCCAATTGGATGAATTCCGAATGCTTCATCATTAACAGTTCCATCGGGTAATATAGCTTTGATTGAAATTAACTTCCAAGTTCCCAGCAGCGGGTTATTTTGATATAAATTAGACATGATTAAATAATTGGTAATTGCGGAAATATAGAGAGAAGATAACAGGGAAAAAGAATTCCTCAGTTACTACTTACTACTTACTACTTGCTACTTACTACTTACTACTTACTACTTACTAAACAAATCCCCTTCATCCCGACGACGATTAATTAAACCGGGTAATTTCTTACCGCTACCATGAACCCATCGGTTTAATTGGCTGGGTACGGAATTATAATCTCTTTGGTTTAATTTAGATAATAATGTCGATGATGCAAATTGTGTTTCTCCAATATTAAATACAAAGCTCACAAGTGCATCAAATTGATTTTGATTTAATGGTACTTTAACTAATTTATTAACCGTATTTTCGGCTGTAGTGACATCAGAACGTAAAATTTCCATTGCTCGTTCTTTGCTAATTCCAACTTTAAATTCTTCTGGTTCCGAACCATTTATTGGCCCGTGATGTACTAAATGACCAACTCCAATTGTTGCATGATTAGCTGGATCATTATATAAATTTAAAATAATTCCTTCATGGTCGGCAATAAATTTTAAACCATTGTTGCTAATTTTTTTATTTTTATTTTTATTACTAGAATTAGAATTAGATTGAATATTGTTATCTGATGATGGTAAATAAACAACTTGACCGATTTGTAAACGTCTTGCTTCATTCTCTGTAAAACACTCTCCTGTATCTTTAGTTATTTCTTGCCAACGATTAGCCTTTCCTAAATAACGTTGTGCAATTTCGCTTAAAGTATCTCCAGATTTAATAGTATAAGAAGTACGATTTTTCATAAAAGTATTATATCTAATGCGTCACAATAATCTTTGACAATTAAATATTACCTAATTGCTATTTACTAAAGCCAACAAACGTAAAATAAAAATACAGCAATCTTGGACAGTTTTGATTTACGCTAAAGTAAAATCAACAGCGTGCATCGAAGGAAAAGCCATGAAAGCAGTGTTAATGACAGCACCCGGAAACCCAGAAGTTTTACAATTAAGAGAAATTGCAAACCCCCTTCCTCCTCAAAATACTGAACTTTTAGTACGTTTAAAAGCTGCTGGAATTAACCCCATCGATACAAAACTTCGTAAACGCGGTACTTTCTACCCAGATAAAATGGCTGCAATATTAGGATGCGATGGTGCGGGAATTGTAGAAGCAGTAGGAACAGGAGTTAAGCGTTTTCAGGTCGGAGACGAAGTATTTTTTTGTAGCGGTGGACTGGGAGAACATCAAGGTAATTACGCAGAGTTCACAACTGTAGAGGAGCGTTTTGTAGCTGCAAAACCAAAATCTGTATCTTTTATAGAAGCCGCTGCCGCACCTTTAGTATTAATTACCGCATGGGAAGCTTTATACGAGCGCGGACGTTTAGAACCGGGCGAAAAAGTATTAATTCATGCTGGTGCTGGTGGTGTCGGACATGTCGCGATTCAACTCGCGAAACTCAAAGGTGCTGATGTTTTTACTACGATAAGTAATCAAGAAAAAGCCGATTTTGTCAATAATTTAGGGGCTGATTATATTATTAATTATCAAAAAGATGATTTTGTAAAAGCCGTTTTAGATTGGACAAATGGGGAAGGAGTGGATTTAGCTTTTGATACCGTTGGTGGAGAGACATTTGAAAAAACTTTTCCAGCCATACGAATTTACGGGGATATAGTGACGATATTGCAACCAAGTGATTCAACTAACTGGAAAATCGCGAGGCAAAGGAATTTAAGAATCGGTTTGGAATTGATGTTAACCCCGATGTTGCAGGGATTAATAGAAGCACAAACCCATCATGGAGAGATTTTACAACAATGTGCTAAATGGATGGATGAAGAAAAGCTGAAAATTTGTGTTAATCGGACGTTTGCTTTGGAAGAAGTTGGGAAAGCTCACGAGTTATTGGAAGCTGGTTCGATGATTGGGAAATTGGTGGTTGGTATTGGGTGATTGGTGACTGGAAATTGGAAATTGGAAATTGATATTTTGTAGGGTGTGTTACGGTGACGTAATTGTAGAGGAATAAATAGATAACTGGGTTAATATCGTAACCCACCATATTGGTTTATCAAATAAATTGGGAATTGGAAGTGAATTAATGAATGCTATATTTTCATAACTGGAATTCAAAATCAAAGTATATGCTAAGTAAATAACCTAATCCTATACTTACACCAGCAATGACATAAAGCAAGAAACCTAATTGAAACTTATTAACAAAACTTGATAATTTGAGTGCAAACTTACTTAGAGTTGACCATAAGCAAACAACCATAAGCCATCTAATGAAAATATCATACCCATCGGAATTTCCTGCAAATGTAGATAACAGAGTTAATCCCATACCAGTAAAAAACAAATTTCCCTTTAATTTGCTTAACCAGTTTTCTTGGTCTTGATTGTCTCTGTTTTGTAGAGGTTCTTGAAGTTCTTTTGCACTCAGAGCTAATAATAAAATTAATATTGCAATCCCGATTAACTCCATATACTTAAACCAAAAAGGAGCTAGCCAGTAACCTAGAGCCACACCAGAAGCTAGTGTTAATAGTAGATTCACAAGAATGCCAAACATAATTCAAAACTAGTATTCTAAAAATAGCTGTTTATTTTTTCCTGAATACTAATAATCGTACTCGCCTTTTTTGGAAACGGCAATTTTATTGTAATATATACTATTTTTTCATTAACTTTTATCTCTATAAACGCTGCTACGATGTCCAACTTCTACAACAGTTACTAATAAAATATCATCAACAATATCATATATAATTCGATAATCTCCCACTCGAATGCGATAACCGTTTTCTCGACCTTTGAGTTTTTTAACTCCATCCGGACGAGGTTCTATAGCGAGGCTATCAACTTTAACCTGTATGCGCTCTTGTATCTCGGATGGTAGTTTTTTAATCTGTTTAGATGCACTTTTAGAAATTTGAATCTCGTAAGTCACGCAACATCCTTTTTCATATCTTGTATATCTTGCTTAACTTCCTCCCAAGATAAAGTACCATTTTTTTGTATATCTTCTTTTCCTTTGTCATAAGCTTTTATATCGCTTTCATATTCTTCATCTTCATTTTTTTTCAATATCATCAAAATTTCGTCAAGAGTACTATCGTATGCTTGATTCAACATGACATTAATTGCATCAATTATTTCTTTTCTTTCGGAATCGGTTTTGATTTTCAATTTGATACCTATAACTATGTCTTCTAGTATTTAACTTATTTATTATATAGGCTACAATAGTATTCAAGCGGAGAAATAAAACTTGAAACTAATCTTAGTCGCACCCGATTCATTATTAACAGCAGCTTTCCAACGACATTTCAATTATTTTCCTAACATCGAAATCGTTAATAATTATTTTGAATGGTTGTCAAATTTCGATTGTTTAGTTAGTCCAGCAAATTCCTTTGGAATGATGGATGGTGGTATGGATGCTGCAATTATCAAATATTTTGGTAAGTCGTTAATGGAAAAGGTACAGCAGCGCATCCTTGCCGATTATTTAGGAGAACAACCTGTAGGAACATCAATGATTGTAGAAACGGGTAATGATGAGCATCCGTTTCTTGCTCATACACCTACAATGCGGGTTCCTATGTCTATTGTGGGGACGGATATTCCTTATGTAGCGATGTGGTCTATGCTTTTAGCAGTACGTCATCACAACCAATCTTCACAGCAGCGAATTAATACCGTAGCTTGTCCAGGTTTGGGTACGGGAATCGGTAAAGTTGAATATGATGAAGCTGCTAGACAAATGG
>CAKZYM010000623.1 GCA_937884685.1 uncultured Calothrix sp. | reverse complement strand
TACAGTTGATTTGGCACCGCTGTGTTGGCTATAAAGTTGTTTTGGCGCTTTAGCGCAACTACGAACTTATAAATTAAAATTGAATATCAGTTATGACTAGTCCTCTTTCGGGTACACTTTATACTCACGACTAATAATTGCAAGTCGAAAATCTGAATAATGCCGAATTCTTTGCAATTGATATTTGAAGAAATAGCCGAAACTCGTAACGAACAACAACTGCGGGAACGAGTAATAGCTCAACTTGGCGATTATTTCCAAGCAAAACGCCGAGGATTATTCTTTTTTGATAGTCTTCCTAATAGAAAAACTTCAGGTTTGTTTGAATTAGCACTGTCTATAGAACATAATCCAGTTTTACGTTATGTAGTAGAAAATCACGCTCCAGTTCATGAGGAAGTAGTCCTACAACCAGGAAAATGGAAAACAATCTGTCCTCGCTTTGACCATGGACATGTAATGGCTGGACCAATAATTGGTAATGGAAAACTGATTGGTGGAATTGGTTTTACTCGTACTAGAGAATCTTCTGCTTTTAGTGCTGTAGATTTAGCAAATTTAAGTGCTGTTTGTTTGCATTTATCGACTTGGTTAATAAAAGTTAAATCGCAAACAAAAGAATTTAATTCAGATTTAGATATTAATTGTTTAACACCAAGAGAAATTCAAATAGCCAAATTAGTCGCACGAGGATTAACAAACGCTCAAATCGGAAAAGAATTATGGATTCAAGAAAATTCCGTCAAACAAGCTTTAAAAAGAATGTTTCGTAAACTTGAAGTTTCTTCACGTGCGGGAATGGTAGCCAAATTTTATTCAGTTAGGAGTTAGGAGTTAGGAGTTAGGAGTTACCTATTACCTATTACCCATTACCCATTACCCATTACCTATTTCTATTAACCCGGAATCAAAACTCGAATCCAAGTACCTTTATCAAATGTACTTTTAATTTCTAGTTCTCCACCTAAAATTTGTACTCTTTCCTGCATTCCCCGCAGTCCAAAACCTGTATGATGTGCGTTAACTTCAAAACCTTGACCATCATCTATAATTTCTAAAACAATTCCTTGAGTATTTTGATAACCTTTGATATTCACCAATTTTGCAAAAGCGTGTTTTTGAATATTGGTAACTGCTTCTTGAACAATACAGTAAAGCTGATGGCTGGTTTGGCTGGGTAATTGCGGTAATTCCGAATCTAAATCAATTACAAACGATTGATTTCGTCCAACCTGCTCTACTAATGTAGCTAAGGCTTGATTAAGATTAAAATTTGTTTGACGTATTGACTGTACGGAATTTCTTACTCTTGTTAAACATTCGCTCGCTAGGTCTTTGGCAATATTTAAGGAGTGAACCGCTTTTTTTGGGTCTTTTTCATGTAATCTTTGAGCAAGTTCTAGTTGTATATCTAATGTTGTTAAATAGTGACCTAAAGAATCATGAATTTCCCGAGCAATACGACCGCGTTCTAAATTAGCGGCTAAGGTTTCTATCTGCTTGGTTAATGCTTCTGCTTTTTGACGACTTTTCTGTTCTGCTATAACGACAAAGCTAAATAACAACACAAAAATGCTGACGGTAAGATAGTCGCCAATATTATTGATAATTAATCTACGGACAATTAAATCAGTATTATCTAGTTGTGCAATTCTCTCTTCTAAAGTAGCTTTATTAAATTCCAGTATTTTCGGTATGCTAAAGGCTATAATTATATTCCAAACTATTCCTATAAAACTAGTGATAAAAATGACTTCTTTACGCTTTAATAGAAAACAGCTTTTTACTAAAATAAAATAGAGAGATATCTCAAAATAAATTCCAAAAGCAGCAGGAATCATTATTGCAAAAACTTCTAATACAATATAAGCTCTTTTTTGCCATGCTGGATGATTAATTGGAAAAATAAAGCTTAGTGCTGTTAGAAATAAAAGTTGAATATATCTAACAAAAGTTTGTATTGGCAAAGAGTTATAATCAATTTCGTTACGATTTAATAAAAAAAGTAAAAAGTATACAATTAAAATTGACCACTCAATATAGCTGATGGTGCGGCGAATCGATAGAGAAGCAGTTTGGTTAAAGCGCATGAAATTACAAGAATTGCAAGTTAAGTAATTTATCCTATAAATATCATCCATTACAAGATAAATTGACAACATGACTATAGTCATATTTATGCGTGACTATAGTTAATTTTGATAGAAAATTTTTTAGTTTAATCTATTAATTACCGTTTTCATATCAAAATAAATCAAGTTTAGTAGCCTATATGATAAACGGAAAAAAGGGAACAAATAATAAGTAAAAAAAATCTGTATTCCTGTAG
This sequence comes from uncultured Calothrix sp., assembly GCA_937884685.1. GTDB lineage: Bacteria > Cyanobacteriota > Cyanobacteriia > Cyanobacteriales > Nostocaceae > Rivularia. Next base: position 2,142 of record CAKZYM010000623.1, on the reverse strand, counting down.
TAGAACTATTTATTTTGGAGAAAGAAATCAATGAAAAAAGTATCTGCTTTAAGTATCGCTATTGCAACAGCTAGTATTCTTGGTTTCGCAAATCAGACCATAGTTCAAGCTCAAATTTCTCCTAAGAAAAATGTACCAAAAAATACACAACAAAAAGAGCAATCAGAATCAAGGGTATTAGTTTCAGAAGTTCTAATTGTTGGAGTTACAGACAATTTGAAAGAAATTGTTTCTAATACAATTAAAACTCAGCCTGGAAAAACGATTACTCGCGCTCAGTTGCAGCAAGATATTAATGATATATTCGCTACAGGCTATTTCACAAATGTCCGCGCTGTTCCTGAAGAAACTACCACAGGAGTTCGGATTCAATTTGTTGTTGAACCTAATCCGGTTTTACGTGCAGTAAAAATACAAAATAATCAAGCATTACCGCAAGAAGTTGTAAATCAAAGCTTTAACGAACAATACGGTAAAATTTTAAATTTAAAACAATTACAGACAGGGATACAAAAGTTAAATAAATGGTATCAAGATAACGGTTATGTTTTAGCTCAGGTGATAGATTCTCCCAAAATTAACCCCGATGGTAGCGTTACTCTACAAGTAGCAGAAGGAATTATAGAAGATATTCAAGTACAGTTTGTTAATCCAGAGGGAGAACAAGCAAAAGGTAAAACTCAACCATATATTATCACCCGTGAAATGCAGTTGAAACCGGGAGAAATATTTAAAAGAGAACTTGCTCAAAAAGATTTACAAAGAGTTTTTGGGTTGGGAATTTTCCAAGATATCAATCTAAAACTAAATCCCGCAAAAGACCCACGAAAAGTAATATTAGTTGTTAATGTAACTGAAGGTAGAAACTTTAGTGTTTCTCCTGGGGGGGGATATAGTTCCAAGAGCGGACTTTTTGCGGCTAGTAGCTTTAATCTACGAAATTTAAACGGTAGAAATCAAAGTTTGGGAGCGGATATTGAGTTAAGCCAAAGAGATTTGGGTTTTGATATCAATTATACAGACCCTTGGATAGGGGGAGACCCTTACCGCACTTCCTATAACGTCAATGGTTTTAGAAAGCGAACCTTCTCCCAAATCTTCGACGGAGGGGAAACTGAAGTAGAACTAGCAAATGGCGATCGCCCTCGCGTATTCAAAACTGGGGGTAATATTTCTTTCCGTCGTAATCTCAGTAAAAAAGTATTTGATAAATCGGAATGGGTAGCCAGTGCTGGCTTAAAATATCAGCGAGTAGAAATTCGCGATTCTGACGGGGATATTAATGCAAAAGATGCTTTAGGAAATGATTTGAGCTTTAGCGGTGACGGTACAGATGATTTATTAACCGTTCCTTTAAGATTGGTAAGAGATAAACGCAATAATTCATTAAGTCCCACCAAAGGTTCTGTTTTACGTTTAAGTACCGAACAGTCGATTCCTATCGGTGACGCAAGTATTTTATCTAATAAATTAAGCGGTAGCTACAGCTTTTATCTTCCTACTCGTTTAACCAAATTAACTAAAGGTTGTCGTAAATCCAACAGCAAATCTCAGCAATGTCCACAGGCATTTGCTTTTAACCTTCAAGGAGGAACCGTTATCGGTGATTTACCTCCTTATGAAGCATTTTCTTTAGGTGGAGCTAATTCCGTGCGGGGATTCGGTGAAGGTGAACTGGGAACCGCTCGCAGTTTTTTACAAGCATCAGCAGAATATCGTTTTCCAGTATTTTCTCTGCTTAGCGGTGCTTTATTTTTCGATGCTGCAACCGATTTAGGTACAGCCGATAGCGTTACAGGTAATCCTGCTGGGGCACGCAACAAACCCGGAAATGGCTTTGGTTATGGTTTGGGAGTTCGCGTTAAATCACCCTTGGGACCAATTCGTTTAGACTACGGCTACAACAATGATGGAGAAAGTAGAGTTCAGTTTGGTATTGGTGAAAGATTTTAAAAGTTGGTAATTGGTAATTAGTAATTGGGGATTGGTAATTGGTAATTGGTAATTGGGAAATGGGAGAACAGGTAAAGAAGGATAAAAAACGGGAGCATCCCGATTATGCAAAAAGCCCGCAGACTATAAGTCTGGGGCTTCGTTAATGTAGCCGCACCCTTACAGGGTGTCGGGTAAAATGTTTGTTCA
>CAKZYM010000622.1 GCA_937884685.1 uncultured Calothrix sp. | reverse complement strand
AGCGCTTGGATGATTTTGTAGATGCAGTTGTTAAGTGGTTAGATAATTCTTGGGGTTCGCGCATAGTAAAAGCAGAGTTGCATCTCGATGAAATAACCCCCCATATCCACGCTTACCTCGTACCGTTAGATGAGAGAGGAAAGCTCAACTGTAAAGCGCTGTTTGGTACAAGAGTGAAAATGTATCAGTTGCAAGATAGTTTTGCTAATGCTGTTGAACATTTGGGAATAGTTCGAGGTGTAAAAGGAAGTGTTGCTACTCACACTAAAGTCAAGAAGTATTATGCAGCAGTAAATCAAGATTCTCAATTACTCAATTTAGAGCGTTATATTCCCCAACCACAAGCACAAGAAGCCAGTGAAGCATACAGACAAAGGGTGATTGGGCTACTAAGTCCGCAGTTGGAGGTGATTAATTATCAGTTGAGAGAGCGCTATCGCATTTTTCAACAACTCACCGAATTGAAGCAAACCGCATCTAAGAGCGAACAATTACGAAAGCAGTTAGAAAATGAAGTAAAGCTACTCAGTTCAAACCAAAAACGACAGAATCTATCACAAGAGGAAATTGCTTACGAACTAGGGCTAAATCAATATAAGCAGAATGATAACCCCTTATTGTTGGTAATGAGCGTTAACAAGTGTAATTTCGATGATGCAGTAGTTTGGTTGCGGGACAGATTTGGCGAAACTGCTATGACACAAGCAGTCTCTCAAAGCGCTTTAAGTATTGCACGACAAACACAAGAATCTATATTTGCACCACCTATACCTTCACCTAACCATATTTCAATTGTTGAAAATTACCTAAGCCAAAAGTATTCTATTCCACAAAAACTTTTAAAATCCCTGCAACAGCGAGGTTTATTGTATGCTTCGACTGACGGTAATGCAGTATTTATAGCTCGTAATCTCGATGGGGGAACAACAGGAGCTTATTCATATTCTTTGAAAAACAGCGAATACGAATTTAGCTTACATTCGGGTAGTAGACGTTCAATCGGTTGGTTTCATTTGAGTGTAGGTGGTTCAAATAGTGGATTGATAAAAACAGCGGTTCTAAATTCTTCTCCGATAGATGCACTCAAGATTATGGTAAGAAATGCACCTCATAACCATAGAACGCTTTATCTCACTCTCGATAACGAAAATGCACCATTACCGTCAGAATTTCTTAAAACTTTACCAAATGTAGTTGTTGCAATGCCAGAAAAAAGAATCATGGCGATACGAAAAATTTTACCCAACGCGATTGATGCTTCCAAATATAAGCAGCAACAACAATCCTATTAACATCATAATTGTTGCATTTAAGATGAAATTTATCTATTTTTTCAAAATTCAGTGTAAGAAGTAATAAAAACAACTCAATATTTATTAGTGCAATCAAAGAAAGAATACTAATACTTGTGTACCATCAATAAAAGTATAGATGATATCAATAGCAATATTTATCCATAAGAATATTTCTTTTTATAATCTAAGCGTTAAAGCTAGCGAATAACAGGCTATTTAATGCACATATCAGAGACAAAATATACGTGTATATAACTAAAATTACGCTTAATGTATGTAGATAAAATATCTCAATATTAAGAGTAATTCTTTTCCTTTTTGAGAATAATTTAATTTATGGTAGCAACATTTTGAAGTCTGCATATTTTTAAGCTAGTATGAATTTAACAATGCGCGATTTAAAGCATAGGTAAAGTTTGTATTGTTCTAAATCTGGTGCTATCTACTTTTTTTAGTTACGAAAAAGTGCATTAATTAAGTCTACCAATCTGCATGATAATAATTAAAAGACCAGACATATATGTCTGGTCTTTTGTACAGCAATTAATAACATTTCGTTCGAGGATTTGTTTGACAAAAAATTAGTTAGTCTTGGAGTTTTGGCTCAATTTAGATTACTTTTTTATCAGAATTGTTGGTAGTTATGAACCAAAAAGATAACATAAACATCGACCCAAAACCTCATCAAAATTATGATGCACAATTGCCAAGAGTATCAATTTCCTGTTGGCGCTATTACGACCTATGTTGGAAAGCTTATCAACTACCAAATGGTGCTTTATTCATGAGCGACCGGCAGATGGCACTATTAGTAGGTCAACCTAAAAAGATTGTCCGCTCGTTTATTGAGTCGCAAAGCTTAGAGACTTTAGCTGTACAAATTGATAATGGTGTTAAAGTTCAAGTTTATCCCTTGTCTGTGGCAGCAATTTACTTATCTACACTGTTGAAAAATGGCGAGTTGGATAAACATCCTTTATTATTTTCTCGTCGTGAATGGCATTCCTTAATTAAAGCATTATCTAGATTTGAACCTATATCTCACAGTACGCCAAATCCTTGCTTTTTCACTGGTAATTATTGGGTAGAAATAGCTAGAAAAATATCTGTCGAATTGGAGGTGAATATGAATATACAAGTTTTACTTTTGCAATCTGGGGAATGTCGTATTGAATATCAAGAAGGTTTGAGATGCGTTCAACACGACTCGAATTGGTTAGTTAATTACTCACCGAAGAAGGCGAGAATTTTATCTAACCTGAAGCTTTCAAAGGATATTACGGAATGTCGGGTGATGGAGAAAGATGGGTTTATAAGTATATATGCGCTGTCAATTCAAGATTGGTTGTCCGTATGGGAACATTTTGCGAACAGAGGGAATAGATTAGCTACTGCGCTTTTAAAGACTTGTGCGAGCATTGGTATTTATCTACGGATTGAGGAGGCTATTTCTGAAGCAAACGAATAAAAAGTAAGTTGCTAAGAAGCTATCACAAACAATCGACTTTGAAGTTATTTCATAACACTCATAGCCATGCCATTTCCACTCTCTAACTTATTGTCTGCTAACTTCATATTCGCCGCATCTTACCGCGAACCCTAACGTTCCACTCGCTGCGGACGTACCTTGATTTTTAACGCCAACTTACTTAAATGTAGAAAAGCATTTTGATGATACTAATTCTCGTAGAGACTTGTACAAAAATATTAATCTTGCCAATTTTCAATATTTAGGTTTGGAATTTGGGAAAAATCTTTGTAATTGCGTGTAACGATTGTTGCATTTTGAGCCAGAGCAATAGATGCTATTCGTAAATCTTTCTCAATTCTCTTTTTCGCTAAAGCCTTATTTTGCCGTAAGGTTTGATACGTGTTTTCACAATCTTCTTCAAAGTTCAAGATAGTTATTACCTTAAAAAATTCTGTAGTTTTCCATAATTTAGTATAAAGATGAACAAGATTCTTGGCTTGTGCAGGGTCATTTAATCTTCCAGCCCAACCGTTAAATAGTTCTTGAACAGTAATGACGGTAATGGCTACATCATTGGAATGCTTTGCAACTTCAGCTATGATTGACTTATTTCCAGCTAGAAATAGTGAGGCGTGATCAGTATCAAGAATCCAGGAACTCATTGGTCGCTATCTAATTCGCGTTCTGCTCTCATTTCTTGCATAATTTCCAGAAAATCCGGGTCGTCCTGAAATATTCCAGCAAATTTCATTAAAGAGTTTTCCGAGACAAGTGGTAGTGTTGCTTCTGGAATCATAACTATTTCGGCATTAGCTAAACGTTTTTGCAACTTAGAAAGAACTTTCTCAACAGCACCTTGTTTTGATTTATCAGTCATTTGACAATCAGGAACTTCTAGGACAGTCGCTACCGTAAAACCATCGTCTGTATTTTCTACTAAAATATTCCAATTATCCACAATGTTTAGTTAGCTTAAGTTTTTGAATTTTATATCAACCACAGCTATTATATCTTGGATATAGGTTTTTACCTTTAAGGATTCTTAATATTTAGGAAGAAACTTCTCCCCAAAAGTTTAAATGTAACTGCATAATTAAACTTGAAAACAGAGCGATGTAGCTGATTCTAACTTCTAGTTTAAAATCAAGATAGAAGTATACGTAATTTGAAGAGAGGTTATTGCCTAAATGTCTAAACCCAACCTTAGTGATGAAGAAATTACCCAACGTGGAAAAGAACTCTACCATTCTCAAATTCGTTCTCAAGTAGAAATGCCAGAAAATATTGGTAAAATTGTCTCGATTAATATTGAAACCGGCGAATACGAAATAGGGGATGATTTAATTGTAACGAGCCTAAAATTACGAAGTAAACAATAGTAAAGCAGCACTCTGGTCAGAAAGAATCGGCTTCAATGCGGTTTATGCAGTTGGTGGTACTTTAGTTAGAAGAGATGTCTAACATCGTTGTCAAAAATTAAGTAATTTTTCTTGAACCTACATGGATTTATGTTATTGAATCAATAATTTCATCTGGGGATTTTTCTTCAATTGCTGCTAACAAGTTTATGGCTTTTGTCCTACAGCGATTGCTGTCTTCAAAAGTATTTTGGCTGGGTAATAGAAGTTGAATAGGATTTCCTTCATCGTCAGCAGCACCTTGAAATAAATTTAAACGCGGATTTGGGTGTGTTATTTCTTGATA
>CAKZYM010000621.1 GCA_937884685.1 uncultured Calothrix sp. | reverse complement strand
CATCCATCACCGTAGTGGTCGTCAGCCAAATTCTCGGGTGAATCAACCATTCCGTCATTAGATTCAGTAACGGTACCAGTTACGGGAGCATTTAAATCTTCTACAGCTTTCACCGATTCAACCGTACCAAAACTTTCGCCCTTAGTTATAGTGTCACCAACTGCGGGTAATTCCAAAAATACGATATCTCCCAACTGGTCAATAGCAAAAGCACTAATTCCAATCGTCGCATTTTCACCTTCAAGACGGACGTATTCGTGACTATCTAAGTATTTCAAATCTTCTGGATATTCAAAAGCCATATTTTTCTCCTTTCTATTTTGGATTTTGCGGAAAGTTGAGGGTGTAGATGTTCTTCCCCTCAAACTTTCCAAGACAGATTTTGGATTTTAGATTGGTAATTGGTAATAGGTAATTGGTAATTTCTAATTATTCTTCCCCCTCTACCCCCTCTACCCCCTCTCTCCTTGTCTTCACTTACTCACGCGACTGGTTGATTTATAAAACGGACGCTTAACCACTTTTGCTGGGTAGGTTTTACCGCGAATTTCAATTTCTAATTGGTTATCGACTTTTGCTAGTTCTGTGGGTATGTATGCTAAAGCGACGGGATAACCAAGTGTTGGCGATAATGTACCGCTAGTGATTTCTCCTACTTTCTCTCCTGCGGATAATACTGGATAACCGTGACGGGCGATATTACGTCCTTGCATTTGTAAACGTACTAGTTTGCGTTGAACCCCGTTGCCTTTTTGCTGCTCTAATACTTTGCGTCCAATAAAATCACCTTTGGAATCTAGATGAACTAACCAACCTAAACCAGCTTCTAAAGGAGTAGTGGTTTCATCAATATCTTGTCCGTATAGAGCCATTGCGGCTTCTAATCTTAAGGTGTCTCTCGCACCCAATCCGCAAGGGACTACACCCGCTTCCATCAACTTTTGCCAAAGTTCAATTCCCACACTAGGTTCCACCATGACTTCAAAACCATCTTCTCCGGTGTAACCAGTACGAGCTAGAAAAGCAGGTTTACCAAGCACTGTCGCATCTAGATGACCGTATGCTTTGACAGGTGTTAAATCCTCTTCCACAAATTTCTGTAAAATTTCAGTAGCTTTCGGTCCTTGTACCGCCAATAAAACTTTTTCTGTAGATAAATCTTGGAATTCTATCTCTTGAGTATCAAGGTGTTCGAGTAACCATGCTTTATCTTTAGCGGTGGTTGCTGCGTTAACAATGATAAATCCTTTTTGTAAACCAGTATTATCTTCGCCTTGATAATAAAAAATTATGTCATCAATAATCCCACCTTCAGAGTTTAATAAAACGCTGTATTGAGCTTGATTTGCTTGTAAACGACTCAAATCTGAAGGAACCAGACGCTGAAGTTGAGCAACTAAATTTTTACCTTGCAAAGTAAACTTTCCCATATGGGAAATATCGAACATTCCAGCATTCGTTCTAACAGCCTCATGTTCCTTACTAATACCAGAAAATTGCACCGGCATTTCCCAACCACCAAAACTGGTCAGCCGCGCTTTCAATTCTTGTACAACCGTAAATAAAGGCGTTCGCGCCAAATTTAAAGCGATTTCTTCTTTATTAGCCACAAACAACTTCGTTTTTGCTAGTCAACAATATATTTAAATATCCTACGACGATTGTGGAATTGTTAGTTGTTAGTTGTTAGTGGTTAGTTGCTCCTCGTTACAAGTCTCTGACTTGTAATGCATTTATGAAGGCTCTGCCTTCAGTTTCAGTAACTATAGTAAAGTAGGCAGAGCCTAGATGACATTTCCAGCCAGAGACTGGGAAGCAGTGATTTCTCTCCAATCTCCCAATCTTTTCCTTACTATGCTTAAATGTGGGTGTATTGAGTTTTATTAACTAAAAGATTAGAGATAACTTATGAAATTTTGGCAAGTAATAACCGGCTTTGTCTTAGCTATTGCGCTGCTTTTCTATCCTTTGTCCGCAGAAGCTGCAAGTTCGTCTAGTATTTCTCGTGCGGCTGGTAATGAATTATCTGGTAAAGATTTATCGGGTCAAAGCTTAGTCGGAGAGGAATATGCCACTCTCAGTTTAGAAGATACTAATTTCAGTAATGCCGATATGCGCGGTGCTGTATTTAACGGTTCACTATTAGAAAGCTCAAATTTACACGGTATTGATTTTACCGATGGTATCGCTTATTTATCAAGCTTTAAGAATTCCGATTTAAGTGATGCAGTTTTTACAAATGCAATGATGTTACGTACCGTATTCCGTAACGTTGATGTGACCGGTGCTGATTTTAGCGGTGCAATTATAGACCGCGTAGAAATTAAAAAACTTTGTGAAATAGCAAGTGGAGTTAATTCCAAAACCGGAATTTCCACTCGCGCTTCTCTTGAATGTGAATAGGTATTGGGGAATTGGGGATAAAGTTAGGAGTTAGGAGTTAGGAGTTATGAGTTAGGAGTTGAAAGTTAGGAATTAGATTAAAAATATTTGTAGTGGGAGCGTCTCGCTCCCTTTTTACTTTTCAATCGTTTGCAATTACCAACTACCAATTACCAATTACCAATTACCAATTACCAATTACCAATTACCAATTCACTGTTCACTGTTAACTGTTAACTGTTAACTGTTCACTGTTTATTGAGCTTTCTTAGGCTCAGCTTTCTTATATTTACCGGGATATTTACGGTTGAAGTAGTCTTCCATCACTTGTTTTACCATTGGTGCGGCTACTGCACCACCACCACCTCCGGAGTGTTCGGCGAATGCTAATATCACGACTTCTGGTTTGTCTAAGGGCGCATATCCGCCATACCAAGCATGATTTGCTTTGACACGACTTGGTAACCATGCTTCTGCGGTTCCGGTTTTACCCGCATTTGGGGGAAGTGTTGGGGAGTTCATTAATTTAGCTGTACCGTCTGTGATTACTTCTCGCAATCCTCTTTGAATCATTTTTGTGGTCGAAGGCTTCATCCCGATGCTTTCTCGCCATTTTTTCTTCTCTTCGTTGTCTTTGAGAACGTGAGGTTTAACTAAATATCCTCCGTTTGCTGGAATGGCGAACATTCTAGCTACTTGTAAGGGTGTGGCTAGTAATGCTCCTTGACCGATGGACATATTGACTGAATCCCCTACTGTCCAATCGCGTTTCCACATTTTTCTTTGATAATCGTTATCGGGTACAAATCCTCTGGATTCGCTGAAGGAAAATTCTGAACCTGTTTGCGAGCCAAATCCAAATTTTTTAGTCCATTTGATTAATTGCTCACCCCCGATTCTTGCACCTACTTGATAAAAGAATGTGTCGCTACTCCAAGCTAAAGCTCCCGCAAAATTCAAGGGACCAAAACCTTTATGGTTCCATTCGTTAAACCGGTGTCCCCCAAAAACTCGATAACCATAGGTTTGTAGTACCGTATTTGGTGAATATTTACCCGATTCTAAACCTGCTGCAATGGTAACTACTTTATATGTACTTGCTGGAGGATAAGCTCTAAATGCGCGATTGAGCATGGGATGCTTTTTCCCTAAGAGTATCGCTTCTAGCTCTTTGGGATAGGGGTTTTGTTTGGAAAATACGTTGGGGTCAAATGCAGGATAGGACACCATTGCTAATATTCCGCCGTTGTTGGGGTCTAATGCAACAATTGTTCCGGTACGTCCCTGCAAAGCTTTGTAAGCAGCTTTTTGTAAATCTAAATCTAAGGTTAAATTGATATCTTGACCGGGTTTTGCTTGTTTTACTCCCAGTACTTTGAGCGGACGACCTTTTCCGTCAACTTCTACTTGTTGACCGCCCCATTCTCCTCTTAAGGTGGTTTCAAATGCTCTTTCTACACCCATCTGTCCGATTACGTCTCCGAGACGGTAGCCGTCTTCCTTTTTCTTGGCTAGTTGTTCTGCGGTGAGTTCGCGGGTGTAACCGAGTACGTGAGCAAACTTTGCTCCATGAGGATAGTAACGAACTGCTTCGCGGTTAATTTCTACACCTGGTAGTTCGTTTTCGTATTCTTGTAAAGCTGTTATTTGCTTAATATTAATATCACGAGCAATTCTAATTAAGGAAGAAGAGTTTGGCCCAGCTTCTTCTAGTTGCTTTTGGATTTCTTCTTGAGAAGTGCCGAGGATTTGAGATAAACGCGGAGCTACTGTTTCCCATGTATCTTCTTTATGAGCCATTGGCCACAAATATACGGAATGAGGATAGCGAGTTGTAGCTAAAAGTTTTCCGTTTCTATCAAAAACATTTCCTCGTTCGGGCTGCCTCAAAATCAAACGAATACGGTTTTCTTCGGCTCGCTTACTAAAGCTTTCTCCTTTAACTACTTGTAGATATGCTAACCGACTAAGTATTCCACTTGTCAGAAGCAGTGTAAATAATATTAAGAATATTGATTGATAACCTTTTCCTACGGTACGCTCGTCTTTTTTACCGCCGATTGATGGAAATTGTAATAAGCTCATAAAACAAAAAATGTAGAGATAATTATATTGTCTGTATACATTTATGTCTCCGTAGAAACCGGGAGACAACTATTAACTAAGTAAAAGATTATTAGAAGATTATATTATCTTTTCATGTATTATTAATTACTTTATTCTAAATAATAAAAGCCACGTATTTATTTTAGATTTTATATAGCTAGATTTTAATCTCAGTTGTACCTGAAGAAGGAATGATTGTGATTTCATGTTCAAGGATGTTCTAAAATTCTCAGGTCTAGGGATAAATCCGGGGATTAATCTAAGACATAACAACGATAAATCGAACGTAAGAGTAGGGTTAGGACTAAGTTTATACTTCATAAACAAGGCTTAGTGGCGGGTAAATTGTTTTTGACGTATACAATAAATCAAAGCGCTTATAATACTTAGCTATCGAGGCTACATATGATGGCGCAAATACTTACCTTTTACGCGGATTAAACAAAAATTATGTCTCAAACCATAACCCAGCAGCAAGAGGACATGACGACTTTTGAGTCACTCGATGTTGAACTGTCTGAAGTATACAAATTTTTTAACAAGGAACCGGCATTGCACGGGATAGATTTAGATGTAAGACAAGGAGAATTTTTTAGTATTCTCGGTCCTTCTGGTTGTGGAAAGACTACTGTATTACGCTTAATTGCTGGTTTTGAAAAAGCCGATGCGGGTTCGGTGTTTATTCAAGGTCGTCCCATGGCTAAAGTTCGTCCTCATCGCAGACCTGTCAATACTGTTTTTCAAAGTTATGCTTTGTTTGACCATCTCAATGTGTGGGATAACATTGCTTTTGGTTTGAGATTAAAGAGATTACGCAAAGCTGAAATTGCTAATCGAGTCAAAGAAGCTTTGGAACTCGTGAAAATGGAAAAATTGCGATCGCGATTTCCGAATCAGCTTTCTGGTGGTCAGCAGCAGCGGGTTGCATTAGCACGGGCTTTAGTCAATCGTCCGGCAGTTATATTATTAGACGAACCATTGGGTGCATTAGATTTAAAGCTACGTAAGGAGATGCAGGTTGAGTTATTGAATTTACATCAAAACCTGGGTTTAACCTTCATTATGGTAACCCACGACCAGGAAGAAGCGTTGTCGTTATCCCAACGTATTGCGGTAATGAACCAAGGTCAAATCGAGCAGATTGGCACCCCTAATGATATTTACGAACAACCAGCTTCACCATTTGTAGCTAATTTTATTGGTGATACAAATTTATTATCAGGTGAAATAGCCGATGTTGATGCAGCTAATATTCGGGTGATTACCGAAGCAGGATTAGAGATTATTGTTAAGCGCGATGCACATACACCTACCGGGGTATCGCAAAATGTAGTCTTAAGCGTGCGTCCAGAAAAAATACAGCTTTCTTTGTACAAGCCCAGCGTACAAAATAACTGCTTTGAAGGACGTTTAGTCAACATCATGTATTTAGGAACTCACGTTAATTATGTAGTTGAATTAACCCCTCTTTTACGCATAGTGGTTATGCAACCTAGTACAGTTGGTATGCTACCAGACCCGGAAACACCTATTTATGCTTGGTGGGCAGAGAATGATTGTTTGGCTTTAAAACAGTGTTAGCGGCTAGCGTCAGCGTACCGTAGGTATTGCGTGTCCCGGAGGGACATACAGTTAACAGTTAACAGTTAACAGTGAACAGTTAACAGTGAATAGCGAACAGTTGAAAAATATTCAATAAAAAAATCTTGATATATCTGTGAAGACAGTAGAAAAAACAATTCAAAATTTAAAATCTAAAATCCAAAATCTAAAATCCAAAATCTAAAATCAAATTGATGATTAGAAGAAGAGAATTTTGTACAGGGTTAGCTGCACTTTCTGGATTTATAACTGCAAGTTGCGGTTGGAAATTGGGGGATGTCAGAGCATCTTCTCAAGAAGCTAGTGCGCTTGATGAATTGCATCTTTATACTTGGACTCAATACACCGATAAACAATTATTAAAAACTTTTAGCGCTCAAACTGGTATCAAAGTACTTGCAGATGTATACGATGCTAATGAAGTAATGTTAGCTAAACTGCAAGCCAGTGGTGGTGGTACTTATAGTTTGATTTATCCATCTGACTACATGGTACAAAAGATGGTAGACAAAGAATTATTAAAACAACTTAACCAAAAACGTTTAGTTGGATTAGAAAATTTATTTCCTAGATTTGAAAATCCCGAATACGACCAAAATAATATGTACAGCGTGCCCATGAGTTGGGGTACTACTGGCTTTATATATAATTCTGAAAAACTAGAAACAGTACCTCAAGACTGGGATTATCTCTGGCAAAATCAAAAAAAACTTTCCAAACGAATGACTCTGCTTAATGATGCACGGGAAGTCATGGGTGGAGTTTTAAAAATGTTGGGTTATTCTTATAATTCGCAGAATGAAAAACACATCGAAGAAGCTTATGAAAAACTACAAGGCTTAAAATATGATATAGCCGCTTTTAGCACCGATGCATGGCGAAATCAAATCATGTCTGGGGATTTAGTATTGGCAATGTGTTATTCATCAGATGCTTATAAATTAACCAGAGAAAATGCCAAACTCAAATACATAACACCTAAAAGTGGTTCATCTTTATGGACTGATACTATTGCCATTCCTACAACAACAAGTAATATAGAAGCTGCCTATGAATGGATTAACTTTATGTTAAAACCAGACATAGCAGCCCGAATGAGTAAACGTTTAGGAGTTGCAACTCCCAATCGTGCCGGTTTTGAATTACTACCCAAAAAAATTCAAACTAATCCGACTTTATTCCCATCAGAAGAGATTTTAGAAAAATGCGAACGTCTCAGCCCTGTGGGAAAATTCACAGAAGTTTATGACCGCTATTGGACTCAATTAACAAGTAGTTAATGAGTTAGGAGTTATGAGTTAGGAGTTAGGAGTTAAATAAAATTTGAATAATCCTGCTATAATTGAGTTTTAAAATTATTTTTTTTAGGTTAAAATAGCTGAATTTAAGTTATTTATAAGGTAGTTTACCTGGGAATGCAAGTCCCAGGCTAATAGCTTAAGTCCATTAAAATGGACTGGAATATGAGTCTTAATTGTTTTATATTTTGATATTTTGTTTTCAACTACTTATAGCCATTAATTATTAACTTCTAAATCTTAAATATTAACTCCTAACTCCTAACTCCTAACTCCTAACTCATAACTCCTACCTCCTAACTCCTAACT
>CAKZYM010000620.1 GCA_937884685.1 uncultured Calothrix sp. | reverse complement strand
CTGCGGTTAATAATAAAATATTTAATACCAAAAAAGTAACCTAAAAATGACATCAACTATCACAAAAAATACTTCCGAAATCAATAAATTACCAGCAGGAGGTACAAATCCAAATCAATTTGACGTATTAGAAGCTTGGTACCCGATTCATTATATTGACGACTTAGATAAATCCAAACTTACCCGTTTTACTATCCTTAATAAAGACGTTGTAATTTGGTGGGATAAACAAACTTCTGCTTTTAAAGTTTTTGAAGATAAATGTCCCCATCGTCTCGTACCTTTATCCGAAGGAAGAGTTGCTGAAGATGGACTTTTGGAATGTCCCTATCACGGTTGGGCTTTTTCTGGTAATGGTGAATGTAAACGCATTCCCCAACAACCGGAAGGAAAACGAGCAGAAACTTCTCAAAGAGCTTGTGTTAAATCTTTTCCAACATCTGTTAAACAAGGGTTATTATTTATCTTTCCTGGGAAGCCAGAAAATGCAGAAAAAATTGAAGTTCCAATTATTGAAGCTATCGAAGAAACTCCAGATGAATGGGTTGTTTTAAACACTTTTCGGGATTTACCTTACGATGCTTTAACATTATTAGAAAACGTCATTGATTCGAGTCATATTCCTTTTACCCATCACGCTACCGTTGGTAATAGAGATAGCGTTTCACCAGTGGAATTAGAATTAGTTGAATCGGGAAAAAATGGTTTTACCGGAATTTGGCAAGATGGGCCGAGAAAAGGTACTTTAGGAAAACAAGATACAAGTTTTATTGCACCGGGGTTTGTATGTCATGATTTAACCGCAAAGCAATTAGGTAGAACTTTGACGGTGGTTTACGCTACTCCCATTCGTAAAGGTGAATGTCGTTTATTTGCACGTTTTCCTTTCAAATTTGCTTCAAAGTTACCTGCTTTCTTTATTAAACTAACTCCACGGTGGTATTCTCACATTAGTAATAATCGGATTTTAGAAGATGACCAAATTTTTCTACATTATCAAGAGCGTTTCTTAGAAGAATCTGGAGGAAGTCCCAATTTTAATAAAGCATTTTATCTACCTACCAAAGCTGATACTTACGTTTCAGAATTGCGAAAATGGGTAAATCAATATAACGCAAATCCATTTCCCGGAGAAACTTTACCACCAAGATTATCAACAGAAAAACTTTTAGATAGATACAATTCCCATACAAAACATTGTGCAAGTTGTAGAAAAGCACTCGCAAGAATCAAACAGTTGAGGATTTTAATTACGGTTCTCGCAGCAGTTACTTGGGCAATGATACCATTAACATATTTTCTACAAAATCAATCAGTAGTTTTACCATTATCATTTTCCGGAATATTTCTTTTATCTCTTGCTGGGTGGTTTGGTTTAGGAAGACTAGAACAGCGGATGACCCGAGGTGAAGAAATACCCCCGCGTAATTTACCCTAAATCAAGAGATGTAGGAGCGCTACGTTTCCCTAAAATGGTGCAACAAACCGAAATTATAAAAACATCCCTATAGTGTATATAAACCCGGTTTTTTCAAAAAACCGGGTTTATTGATTCTCATAAAAAAATTAAGAGTGCTATAACTGACGTATCAAATTTTATAGTCTATTTTTATATGCGGTAAAAAGTTATGAATTTACAAGAAACTCAATTACAAATTTATAAGTTGAAGCAAGAAATGACTTTAAATTTAGATAATCCTAAATCAGTTAAGTTACAAGTAAAGAACATCAACTTGATTCAAAAGCAATTAAAAGTAATTAAAAAGCAAATTAATCTTGTGGTTAAACAAATTAATCAACAAGCGACACAAACAACTCCTGATAGTATTGTTTCAGTCGGACTAGATTTACTTGGTAAGCGTAAATTAGCGGGTCAAGTAAGACAAAGTACAAGGAAAACGATTCAATCAGAAAAAATTAGCTTGAGACAACCTTATATTGATGTTAAAGACTATATTGACCAAATAATATTAGAAGGAGATAAATTAAAATTAAAAGCGGAACAATATTTATCTTCATAGCGAATTTTTAATTTATATAGATAACTTTTTTTTACGAAGCTGAAACTTTTCCCCCTCAAACAAATTCTAATTAAATAGCACCATAAATATCTCTACAATGTCCGAAATATCTCGTAGACAATTTATCAAACAAAGTACAACTGCTATAGTCAGTCTTTCTTCTATCAGCTTACTTAAATTACTATCAGATTCAGTTTCCGCTGCTGAAACAGTAACTGGGAATCTCGAAGTACAAATTCCCAAATTGATGAGAAATAACCGCATCCCCGGAATTTCTCTAGCCATAATTAGAGATGGAGAATTATTCTGGAATAAAAGCTTTGGAATCAAACACAAATATAGGAAAATATCGGTTAATAATGAAACAATCTTCGCTTGTGCATCTTTAACTAAACCATTATTTGGTTATGCTGTTTTAAAAATGGCTGAAAGAGGAGAAATTGATTTAGATGCACCTTTAACAAAATACACCGATAAACCATTAATCCCCGATTCTCGAATTCAAAAAGTAACTGCTCGTAGAGTATTGTCTCACACAACCGGTTTTCCTAATTGGAGCGGTAGTAAACCAGTGTGGTTTAAAAATAATCCAGGAAGCAAATTTGGTTATTCTGGGGAAGGTTTTTTATATTTACAAAATGCTGTCGAAAAAATCACCCAGCAACCTTTAGAAACATATTTACAGGAGAATATATTAAAACCTTGGGGGATGAATAGTAGCAGTTTAATTTGGCAACCAGAATACATTAATATTGCTAGTTACGGACATAATCGTCAAGGTAAACCTAGAGCGATGAGTAAACCAAAAGCAGCGGTTTCTGCGGGAAGTTTACGTACTACTGCTGCTGAATACGCTCAATTTCCTATAGCGATGATGAAACCGGGAACAGTTGATAGTAATTATTTAACAGAAGCAAGTTTACAGAAAATGCTAACTCCCCAAATTAAATTAAGCTATTCATTAGATTGGGGTTTGGGTTGGGGATTGGAAAAAACTAATAAAGGAAACTTTTTTTGGCATTGGGGAGATTTAGTTACTTTTAAAAGTTTTATTGTCGCTTCCAAAGATTTACAAACGGGGATTGTAATTTTAACTAACAGTCAAAATGGTTTAAAAATCTGCGAACGAATTGTTAATCAAGCGATTGGTG
>CAKZYM010000619.1 GCA_937884685.1 uncultured Calothrix sp. | reverse complement strand
ATAGCGAAATGCGAGAAATGTGTTTCCAAGGAAGTCGTAAAGTTGATGCAAATTACGAGCGCTATATCGCTGAGGCGGATGTAGCCCTGGATATTCCCGTTACTGTAAAGGGTCTGGGTAGTTACGACCACGTGCAAACCTACGATATAGAAGTTGAAGAAGCTCACTGTTTCTACTGCGATGGTTATTTAACCCATAACAGCGCCGGAATGCGTCAAGGTATCAGCGAAGACACCGCATTCGCTGACGCAAAAGCTAATTTATGGCAGCAAGGTGAAGATGGAAATTGGCGGATAGACCCCGAGCGTGATGCTTTACGCATGGCCAACCACACAAGAGTTTTTCACCAAAAACCGACATTAGAAGAGATTGTAGGTGCTGTTCGCAAACAATACTACAGCGGTGAAGGTGCTATTCAATGGGCTGGTGAAGCTGTTGCCAGAGCAAATATTGATTTGTTAACCACACAGGAATTGAAAACTGATTTCTTACAGGCTTATCAACAAGGTAAGGGTAAAGATTGGCTCAAACAAAAGTATTCTTATCTTGATGAAAACGAAATTGAGCATCGTTTAGTTCGTGTAGGATTAAACCCGTGTGGTAATTAATATTTTTGCCTCACGTAAAAAACCCTGCAAAATCGGTAAATGCTGCGATGTTAATACCGAGGTAAGCAAAAGAATTAACAAGCTTTTGACACCGTACAGCGTAGAGAATGAAACTAGATTGCAATTATTTATTATTAAAAAATAAATTAAAAATTGTATTCTAGAATATAAATCTCCAAGAGTGTGGGGCATCTATTATTTATATATTTTTTGATATATTTATAAGGATGAAAATGTACGCGGAACTAATGCGAATGATGAAGCATTAGAACTAGGGGATAAAAAGCCTCTAGGATAACAAAATTGGAAATTATTGGTTCAAATTTTCACTGTAACCTCAGCGAAATCCACTTAAATCAAATCGACCCAGAAAATTACAAGGAACAAGAACAAGCTTTCACAGCAGGTGCTTTATCTGTTGCTGCTTTGTTAAATCACAAGTTCTTGGAGCCTCGTTACCAATACAGTCGCGAACTTGACCCGATTGTCGGTGTATCTTTTACTGGCTTATTCGATTTCTTTGTCCGTGCTTTTGGAGTTGATTGGTTACGCTGGTGGTCGGAAGGAAGACCAGCTACAGAGCAAGGTTTAGACTTTAAGCGTCGCGAGCAAGAATATTTGACTAGATGGAAAGATATCGTTCATCGGGTAGTTTGGGAATATTGCGATCGCAATCAAATAAAACGCCCAAATCGCTGTACTACTGTACAACCCAGCGGTACTAAATCCTTACTTACTGGAGCTTCCCCAGGATGGCACCCACCTAAAGCCCAAAGGTTCATCCGTCGGATTACTTTCCGCAAAAATGACCCGGTAGCGATGGCTTGTATTGATTACGGTTATGCTGTGGTTCCTTCTCAAACCGATAAAGACGAAAACGGTAATTTATTAAATGACCCGTTTGATTCTCGCTGTACCGAATGGTTGGTAGAAATTCCCGTTGCAGTACCTTGGGCTGATGTACCTGGTGCTGACAAAATTGCTATCGATAAATTCAGTGCTTTGGCTCAAATGGATTTCTACATGCAGGTGCAGCAATTCTACGTAACTCATAACACTTCAGCTACTATTGAAGTTCGAGAAAACGAAGTAGAAGAACTAGGAAATCGGATTTATCAAGCCATCCAAAACGATGAAGGTTACATCAGTGCTGCACTTTTGGCACGATTCGACGACCATCAAACTTTCCCTCGCTTACCCTTTGAACCCATAAACAAAGAACAATACGACGAACTGATGCAGCAAGTGGAAAATCGTCGCAATACCAGCGATTTTCATAGTGCATTAAAGCGTTATGACTTTGGTGAATTAATGGAAGCAGGGCCATCGGGATGCGATTCTGATAAGTGCATGATGCCCGAAGAAAAACCCGTGTAACATTGAAGAATAAAGTATTGGGAGATAGAAAATGTTCCTTGAAGAACTAATGCCATTATTCCAAGAATTCACCAAGCATCCAGCATCATTTATGGGTGGATTTGTTTCCGGTGTACTCAGACTCAGCCTTGCTGATGACCCTGTAAAAAGCTGGTTAGCACAACAGACAAACACTTCTACAACCACTTTCCCAACTTCTACCAACGGAACTGGTAATGGTAGCGGTCCTCAAACTATTTCTATTGATTAATAAAGATAGTTAATGGAAAGGTTTGATTAATAAATAGTTAAATTCATCTAGGTCTGCTATTAATTAGCAGACCTTTTGTTATTCAAATTATCAAGATGTATGTTGATATCAAGCAGTATGATTAACTATAGAGTAATTATTAATTACCTGATTAATTCAATATATTGTATAAATTATTAATCTATACACGTAAAATGAATTCTAGAAAATAAATCATAATATCTTGCTCCCTAATAATATATAGATAGCTTTATTGCTTGTCATTGGTAAGTTATAGCGGCTCTTAACCTAAGATTAAATATTCGATATCAGAATGTTTATATTTGTTAAATATCATTAAAAAACACTATTTTTTCGTTACCAATTTTACATAGTTTATTTAGCGATAAAAACTTTACTGTCTAAAGATAAGAATATATAAGTTACACTGATTTCAACTTATCATTGAGATGTAATATATCACACCTTGAAAATCGAAGCTTTCAGGTACTATAAAAACGTATTTGTAATGTTGAGTTCCAGGGATGGTTATTTTTTTAGTTAATGTCACTATTAATAGTCGGTCGTTAGCTAATGATTTACCATTGAAAAAAATCAGACTTTTAACCGCTTAAAGCAATAATTATGTCTGAATTTACCCTTCTGAACGATTCGCTATTAGTCCCTAGAAACGAACAGCACATATGACTATTTACGTTGGAAATCTTTCCTATCGAGCTACTGAAGCAGATTTGAGAGCAGTGTTCACTGATTATGGTGAAGTTACTAGAGTTGTGTTACCAACCGACCGCGAATCAGGAAGAATGCGCGGCTTTGCTTTTGTTGACCTCAGCGATGAAGCACACGAAGACAATGCTATTTCTGAGCTAGATGGAGCAGAATGGATGGGTCGTCAAATTCGTGTTAACAAAGCTAAACCAAAAGAGGATAATCGTCCCAATCGTGACTTTGTGAGAAAGCCAGATTTCCAAGAACAATAAATTAATCTATTACCAAATTAAAGCGGACAGGCACTCGTTATTATTTTTATTTAATGTTGGTTGCTAATGGGTGATTAACTATTTAAATAAAATCCTGTAGCGGGAATTATTTCGAGTACCGCTCTAATAATAATTTTAAATTAGCAATCACTTGCTGACTCAGTATGTCAAATCTGAGTTGGGTCTTTTTGTGCTGACTATTTATGTTTTCTCGCATTAAATAAACAGCCATAAATTACCCCAAAATATTTCTTATACACAGTAAAACTTCATAGAAACAACCCCGACAAGATTCCTAATATAGAGGATATTGCAAAAAGTCGGGTTTTTTTATATCCATAAAATATTCTGATAAACAACTTACCTAGGAATAACACAACTACAGTTACTACAAAGCCAATAAGCGATGTTAAGCCTTGGAGAATCGCAGTGATTAGGTAAAACTGATAAAAGTTATAAATATACAATTTTCTTTATAGCTCTCTTTGATTAAACCTGTAATATATCTGTAAATCGTAACAGTGTTTACCAAAAAAGCAATTTATAATAAAAACTATTCTATGTATTCAGATTAACTTTTTACTATTTACTTATAGTTAGTATAGCAATTATTTTTGTTAAATCATGGAATTATAAAATATAAATATGAATCATAAAATAAATATTGAATAAATAAAAAAGTATTTATAATTGCCGCAACATTAAGTAACAACACTTTATTTATCGCCTATTAATAGCTAAAAAATGCTTTGTACTAGGATTAAAGATACATAACAACATGAATGTTTATCTAAAATCTCATTTGCGTTACTAAAATACCTCTCTAAGATAGAGGCAGCAACCATAAGTTGTAGCTCACGGCTTGCTCATTTATTGAAAGGACTATTATGGTAACAGCAGCAGATAACGAAGACAAAGCCTTAAATAGAGATTGTACGACTTTATCCCGCCACGTTTTGCAGCAATTCCAAGGCTTTTCCGCTCAAGCACAAGATTTAAGTGCTTTGATGAATCGCGTAGCTCTTGCAGGTAAGCTGGTTGCTCGTCACCTCAGCCGCGCTGGTTTAATGGAAGGAGTTCTCGGTTTCACTGGAGATGTGAACGTGCAGGGAGAATCCGTCAAGAAGATGGATGTCTACGCGAACGATGTATTTATCTCCGTTTTCAAGCAAAGCGGTTTAGTATGTCGCTTAGCTTCCGAAGAAATGGATAAACCATATTATATTCCCGAAAACTGCCCCATAGGTAGATATACTTTACTCTACGACCCAATTGATGGTTCATCGAATACAGACACAAATTTAAGCTTAGGTTCTATTTTTGCGATTCGTCAGCAGGAAGGAGAAGACAAAGACGGAAAAGCCGAGGATTTGCTTTCCACTGGTGATAAACAAATAGGAGCCGGATACATTCTTTACGGCCCGAGTACCATGCTTGTTTACACCATGGGAAAAGGAGTTCATTTCTTTACTCTCGACCCAAGCTTAGGTGAATTTATACTTACGGAAGAAAATATTAAGATTCCCGATAGCGGTTCAGTTTATAGCGTTAACGAAGGAAATTTTTGGCAGTGGGAAGAATCGGTTAGAGAATACGTCCGCTACGTTCACAGAACAGAAGGATATTCCGCTCGCTACAGTGGAGCAATGGTCAGCGACATCCATCGAATTTTGGTTCAAGGTGGCGTATTTCTATATCCCGGTACAGTACAAAAACCAGAAGGAAAACTGCGCTTACTGTACGAATCTGCTCCTCTTGCATACGTAATACAACAAGCAGGTGGTCGCGCTACTACAGGTAGAATGGATATTTTTGATGTTGTACCAGAAAAGCTACACCAGCGTACACCTCTAATTATTGGTAGTAAAGAAAATGTAGCCAAAGTCGAATCTTTTATTCAAAACGGCGACTAAATTCAGTGAACAGTTATCAGTGAACAGCGGAAATTGCGGTCTTGGGGGTTTCCCCCATGAGCAAATTTCCAAGAGAGTGAACACTTAACAGTGATAAGTGAATAATTATTTGTAGGGTGCTGTTACGGCTCTAAATAATTTGATTGAAAGGTTATGATTGTGAAAATGCCGTAACGCACCGTTGTTTATTTAAAACCTTTTAATATGAATAAGTTTTTAGTTTAAACTATGATAATTTATATGTAAATTTTGATGGTGCGTCACGGTATTTTCAATATGGTAATTTAGTGTTCATAATGTTAAAACCGTGGCAGCAACCAACAATATTAAAATTAGGATAAAAACCATTCAGAAGGAATTAGAACAATAA
>CAKZYM010000618.1 GCA_937884685.1 uncultured Calothrix sp. | reverse complement strand
GTTTCTCTAGCGCTAGGGTTTTGATAACAAATTGTGATTTAGGATTGATAATTGCTGATTGTTTTCTCTAGCACTAGGGTTTTGATAACGAATTATGATTTGGAATTGATAATTATTGATTATTGGTGATTGATTTCTCTAGCACTAGCCATTCAAAACTGTCCACTTCAATTTGATTTTTGAAATTAACTAAGGAATAATACGTATAATATTTTTTACTTTTATATTTGAATGGCAATTCACGGCCCGGATTCAATTACTTTTGAAGGTGTAACTGGCGATCGCTATTGGTTTTACGAGTATTATCCTTATACTGGGGTAGCAGATATAGATGAACGATTAAGTGGATTCCCGGTAGCAGTATTTTTGCCCGAAAATCGTCTTAGAGAGCATACACCTTTAGTAATTGGATTACAGGGAATGTGTGCGCCTTATGGTTGGAATGCATTTATAGTACCAACGCTTACTCAAATGGGTATAGCTGTAGCTTTATTCGATACACCGTTAGCTGGCGAACGGAGCTTAGTACGTACTTTTACTAGTTTGGTAGACAAAGAAATAAAACCTTTACTTGATAGAGGAATTCCTTTCGATACAGCAATGTTGTTATCAATGTTTCGTACCACTGCTAACAACATTGCTCAAATTAGAGAATTTTGCGGTCATAAATATGGACTTTGGGATTCCAGAGTCGCATTATTTGGTGTGAGTATGGGAGTGTTGTTTTCTACTTACGCTTTTAATGTAAATGGCATAGGAGAAAGACTTTTAGGGACTATTGGACATGGAGATTTAAAATCCTTTGCCAAAAGTTGGGGATACTCTTTTTTGTCAGATATAGCAACTTCACCTCTAAGTGTAATTGCAGAATCAATTTTAAAAAGATTGCAACCTGATTTACTCCCGATGGTAAAAATTTTGCAGTTAGCCAAACAACTAAAAAACGAAGAAGAATATGCTTTTGAATGCAATCACATGAATTACGTTAAGTCAGTCAAATCAACGCGTAGAGTTCGCTTCTTAGTTGGAAAAAACGACCCCATTGTTAGCGTAAAACATACCCGTGCTTGCACCGATAAATTTCCCGACGGTGATTTTTATGTAGTTCCTGGAATGGGTCATGGAACAACACAATTTGGTCCGAATTTTGTCAATCATGTGCGCTACTTTTTAGTAACTCAGTTGGGAGATTGGCAGGGTTGAAGTGATAATTTGTAAGCTGTGGAGCCTGCGCGTTTGTATATTTGTAGCGGGCAGGATGCCCGCACTACAATAAAATCATATTTGTGGATTTATAGTAACGACTGCACATCAGCCTAATTGGTAACTGTTCACTGTTCACTGTTAACTGACTTCCCAAGCTGCTTGAAAAAATTCCAATTCACACAACATTGCATATCTATAAGCGGAATTAACTGTAGCGCTATAGTTTCCATAACTATTGAGGAGATTTTCTAACTGTTCCGCTAACGGAATAAAATCCGAACCACTATAGGTACGAATCCAATCTGAATATTTATGATTAGGAATACCGTTCTTTGCTAATTCCCTTCCCAAAAAACTATATAAACTCATACAGGGAGACATCGCAGCAGCAATTAAACCAATATCACCACTCCAAGCAGTTGCTGTTAAAAAATCCGTGTATCGACGAGTTGCATTTCCCGGTTGCTGTATTTTCAAATCCACATTCCACTCGCGAGCATAACCTTCGTGTAGCTGCAACTCTTCCAACACACCACCAGCTAAATTATGAAATGTGGTAAACACAGAAAAATCTGGAGATTTAGCAGCAGCAATACTGTAAGCACGAGCAAAAGATTCTAAGAAAAAAGCATCTTGTCCTACATAATAAGCAAACTTTTCCCGCTCTAAACTTCCATTCCCAATTCCACGAACAAAAGGATGCTCCAAACAAGATGTAGCTAAATCAAGATTATCCTTCCACAAATCATCAGAAAGCATAAATCAGTTATCAGTGAACAGTTATCAGTGAACAGTGAACAGTTATACCATTTCTTTATAAAGATGCGCCCCTATGAAAGCCCATGCAGATGGGCTTTGTTCCAGTAGCTCCAGCCTTCCAGGCTGAGAGCGATTAAGCGCAGCCTCATATAGAATTGGTATTAGGAGTTAGTAGCACCGGAATTATAAATTATTAATTTCCCTCACTCTCTCCTTACACCCACTCTTCCCCCTCCTATTCTCCCATCCTCAATCCCCAATCCCCAAATCAAAACGGCAAAAACTGAAGCAACAACGAACTGACACTTCCAACAAAATCCATTAAAGTTGGTTTCGATGGACGTACTTTTCCTTCTCGGGGTGTTTGTACTTCTAAAATAAATACTTGTGCTGTTTGCAATCCAGTTATATCTTTTTGTGATTTGAAGAGTTTTTTGGCAAATTTTGCATCTTGAATAGCACCTTTGCTATCTAACATATGATAGCGAGCAATACCTCTTGCCAAATAAGCTCCTGCATAATCGGGTTTTGCATCAATAGCTTGATTAAAATATTGTGTTGCTTGCTGTAAATTACCTTTTTCAGCAGAAGCTATACCCCAAGCATAAAATTGTTCTGGCTTAGCAACTTGAGATGATATACCAGTCGCTCCTTGTAAATTAGCTGTATTTACATTTATATCTGTTAGCTCAGCATTTACAAGATAAGTGTTTCTTAAATCGGCACCATTCAAGTTGACGCGGTTAAGTTTCGCACCAGTTAAATTGGCACCAAATAAACCAGCACCGCTTAAGTTAGCATCGCGCAAATCCGCGCCGTTGAGGTTTGCACGGCTGAGATTTGCACCGCTTAAATTTGCACCACGTAAATCCGCTCCAGATAAATCAGCCATCACCAGACCCGCACCGCTTAAATCGCAGTTTGGACATTGCTTGGTTGCTAGCAATTGTCTAACATGTTCCGAGTTTGCTGCTTGGGCTGAATTAGTGAAGCCGAAGCTAGAAAAAAATAGGATTGTAGCTATAAATAATTTATTTCTCATAACAGTCACGAGCAGAGCAGTATGTTTTCCTGACTACTCAGCTTAACCTATAAAAAATAATACCATCAGGGTATATCCCCTAAGTAAAAACTCTAGCTACAAATAAATTTTGATTTAATATTTAACGTAATACATATTAAGCAGTCAGTATTCTGCTATATTCAACGTTCATTTTTCTGTGCCACAAACCTAAAAGCTTCGCTCTGTATATCTTTTTCGGCAGTATGACTAAGAGAAAATAAACCTGTCAACGTGCATAAATGGAGAGCCAACGTTAAACCAATCGCTAATAAAAGCTTCTCACACATAGTAATTCCCCTGAGCAAAATATAAACGTATCCGTATTTTTGCTTCAGTTATAACTCATCTTTTTCATAATCTAAGTAAAAACCCAAGCTAGGCGAAGTGATTTCAGTCCTTAAGCAAAGTGACGTTTGTCACCATAGCAATATAGAGTAGAGGAGTGGGAAAAATTTTATATTATTAGTCCACAAACCAGTCAAAAGTTATGGCAACGAGCAGCGAGTTAAAAATATACAGTTGAGCAACTTAAAAGAAGCAAGAATTACTTACTTACTACTTACTACTTACTACTCGCTACTTGCTACTTACTACTTACTACTTGCTACTTGCTACTTACTACTTGCTACTCCTAACTGTACCTCCTGGTAGAAATTAAAAATGTTCCAAGGGATTGATGAATAATTCGTTGTTAAATGTAGAGATAGAGTAAGCAGGCACTAATAAAACAATTTATGTCAAAGAATGCGAATATACTATTTTCGCTATTCATAATGTCCTAAAATTAGAAAAAGATTTTTATCTGTATAAGTACGAAAGTAACAATAAATTAACAAATAAGTGTTTTTTCTCAGACGTTAAAGTAAATATGGTGATAGGACTGATACTACAGCACTAAAAATCTGAAGCTGAAACATATTGCAGAAATCTAATTAAATTTATCAAATTATCAAAGTAAGGAGCAAAAATGGAGACAGAATTTAAAGAACCCCAAAAGGTTGATACCGCTTTACAAACCGAGATGCCAGTAATAGATGGCACTAACCCTCAAACCATAGCCAAGTTACCACCTGCTGATACATCTGATAGCCAATTAGAGATGGTTGGTGCAAAAATTTCTCAATTCTTGGCAGAGGTTCCTCAAGACTTGAATAAGTTTTACAGCGCATACAAAACACCACTTATCGCACTTGGGGTATTTTTAGCATCATTTGTTACTTTAAAAGTTGTGTTAGCGATGCTAGCTGCGATAAACGATATTCCTTTGGTATCTCCTATTTTTGAGTTGATTGGTATTGGATACTCGGGTTGGTTTACATTCCGCTACCTACTTAAAGCACCAACTAGAAAAGAATTAGCCGTAGAAATTGAATCATTTAAGAAACAAATAACTGGTCAAAATACTAAGGAATCTTTGAACTAATTTTCTGAAGCTTTCTGTAGAAATTCCCATTACATTGCAATAATAATAAACCTAGTTTCTTTGAGAATCTGGGTTTTTTATTAACAAAATTGCAATATTTAGATATATAGGATAAAGATAAATGAAATTTGATAATCCTGGCTTTTTTATTACCTGTTCGATACTTCCTCCCTCTTGTAGGCAATAACTATTCAAATTCAGACCAAAGTTAAGTAATTTTTCCTTATGGTTATATCTTGCGAAAGAGAAAAAATCATCACTATTTAAGCTAAGTCACTTCTGAGGATAGTATGCTATGTGCTGTCTGTTCACTTAATCTAGTTTTAGAAGTTAATTAATAAGTTCTTTAACTGAGGATTAAAAATAATGGCAGATAATAAAAATCAAGGAATAGATTCATCTAAACGCGTTCAAGGAGAAAAATACGATAGAGGTATCGTTCCTGCTGAGACTGCTGCTCGTAGAGAAAGAGAGCAAGAAGTTTACAAAGAAACTCCTTCTAAAGAAGAAGACCAAAGTTTAAATACAACTGAAGGTTTCACCATAGATAAAGAAGGATTAGTAAATAATTACGCAGTTGAGCCGGAAATGTACTACGAAGAACCCGGTGATGCTAAAGCACAAGCAGAAAAAGAAGCTGCACAACGTGCTGAAGAACTTAAGGAAATTAATGAAGAAAAAGACGGAGATTTAACAATGGAAGCTGATACTCGTGGTAAGGGTCCAGGTGTGATTTAATTTGTTGAATATTGACATAAAATCAAAAGTCAAAAATCAAGAAAATTATCGACTTTTTGATTTTTGACTTTTTGGTTTTTATTTGAGAATAGGGAATGGTTTGAAAATGATTTTAAACAATTAACTTTTTCAGCAGTAAATAATATTATATTTAATAAACCTAGTATCTCAATAATACCGGGATTATATGTTTTAAAGCATGGCAGCAATTGCTCGGATTTTTATTCCCAACTTATTACTTACTACTTACTACTTATTACTCACGAAAAATATCCCTATTCCCTACTCACTTAATTATAAAAGATTCCATTTCTGGCTGATGCCATTCACGTTGATAGCGTTCTGCAACTAACGGTTTAACTACAAACTTCGGTGGAGAACCTTCTTTGACATCAATCCGAAGTCCCGAATAAGGTCTTCTTTTATTAGAACCCGAACCGTTACGACCTACAAAAAGATGCGAACGTGCTACTAATTTAGATTTTTCGTCGCTTGTGGGAAAGTATTCCTGTAAGTCCGCTCCTTCAGGTCGCTGTCGTCGTAAACTATGTCCGCTACCCCCACAAACAATCCAGTTAATGTTAGAGTCAGCGCTACCTGTATCTAATGTTTCTATATGTTCCATACAGTGAGCATGTCCGTTAAAGACTAAATCCACTATGGGACGACCTTGAGTTAATGACTTTACTTCTTGAGCAACTGCTTCAAGTACGTTACGGATACGACTGCGAATTGCAAGAGTTTGTGCTTGTTCCCATTTGGTGGCTTCAGTAACGTAGGGTGGGTGATGAAAATATAATATTCGTCCCCGAACTTCTGAGGTATTCCAAGATTGTATTAAACGCTGCTTTAACCATTCAAGTTGTTCGGTATCGGTGACTGTAATCCGGGGAGTATGTAATTGCTTATCAATATCAACAATCATTTCTTCGATTTGCGACAGCTTGGACTGTAAATCATCAATCAGTTCTGCGTCGCTAGGATTATTTGGATTTAACTTTCCAGAAGTTTCGCGAATTTCTTCTTTTTTTTGCTCCAATTTATCCTGTCTTTTCTGTAGTAACGAGCGGAAAGCTTTTCCTTCTTTTGTTTCTGGTAAAGGAAGCGGGTCATTAATAGTATTAGAATCTAAAGCAAAAAAATCGATTCCACCATATCGGAAAGTATAGTAACGATTGGGAAGACGGGTAAATTGTCCCGGTACGTAGTTAATACATCTTCCGTTATCTGTTTTCTGGGTGTAGTGTTCGTCCAAATGACGTGCTAATTCACCTGGAAAATTAAACCTACTCAGATAATCTAAAAATGCTCGCGCAAATGCATCACCTTTGTGGGAACCGTGTCTACCAACTTCAATATCTAATTTTGATGGAATAAAGCGACGAAATGGTAAAGTTGTAGCGGATATTAAGCCAAATATAATCGGTAAGTCATAATAATCGTGGTTTCCGAGTACAGGTAAAATGGGTAGCTTAAAAATCATTTCATCGTAGGCAATCTTTTTATAATCTTGACCACCTACAATTGCTTCTCGATATGGTTTGATGAAGTTTTTCGGATAATATTCGCTTGAACCGACTTGATAAACTACATCGCCAGTATGTAACATGAATCGGCATTCATCATAATGAGGTAGCATTAATTCGGCTACCCTTCTCATAGGACTATGTCCTCGGTGAGAACCCGTACCGCTATCACCTACCACTAAGAAAGAAAATTCTACATCATCAGCTTTACCATCATCAATAACCAAACTAGTTTGGTCAATATTTCGTTCAATGATTGCAGAGTCTTTCCACTTGACTCGCTGCTTCATTTTACGAATTTTTTCGGTTACTGTAGGTTCGGATACTAATTTCAATATTACTTACTCCTAAATTCTCAACTAGTAGTTTGTTTATGATGGCTGTACCAAATAACTAATATCTTTTTATCAAAATGATTTCTTCTTTCTGGAGTCAGGTTTATTGCTTTTAAAGTTTAAGTCTATGGTCGAATAAAGTTAAAAATCTTCTAGCAAAAATGCTTATTTGAAACGACGATATTTGAAAAGTTTGAAAAGTTTGAAAAGTTTGAAAAGTTTGAAAAGTTTGAAAAGTTTAATTTAATAACGAATCTGGAGATTGAAACCGTAACCACATAAACAAAACCCTTAAATGTCTTAGCGGAGAAGCTTTGCTAACAAAAATTTAAAAGTAGTGGTGCGTTTCAACGTGAAATTTTAGCTCTCCAGACGATTGCGGGAAAAATACCCTTCAGAATTTGGGTTTGTGTCCGTTCAACCCAACCTGAAACTACTATTTCCTGTTCTCTCTACCTAAAAAAATATCAACCGCGAAAAATTAATTATTCTTTATAATTTGGAAATTTATTTTTCTGCCTATTCTACCAGTAATTCAGATAAAAACTTCCTTCTAAGATGTGATTTTTAGTGTATCTACATTTTGCTGCGAATTATTTCACAAAAATTAGTGAAGTAATGTAAAAAAAAGTCCCAATTTGCTTGACCTAGATAACGTAATTGAATCCTTCGAGTCCTTAACTGCGGTAGTCTATATAAGGAATATATCTCCTGATTTGACAAATTGGTTTATGACATCAGCTGTTTCGAGTTCTATCACTACTATTCGCATCGGTTCTCGTAAAAGCCAGCTCGCTCTTATCCAGACCTACTGGGTAAAGGAAGAACTTTCTAAGAAGTTTCCTAATATCAAGTTTGAAGTTCACACCATGTCTACTAAGGGTGACAAAATCTTGGATGTGCCTTTAGCAAAAATTGGTGACAAAGCGCTATTCACTAAAGAGTTGGAATTGGGAATGATGAATCGGGAGATTGACTTTGCGGTTCATTCTTTGAAAGATTTACCTACTCGTCTACCAGAAGGATTGGGTTTAGCAGTAATTAGCGAGAGGGAAAACCCTGCTGACGCTTTGGTGGTGCATGAAAAGCACAAAGACAAACAAATCGAGACCTTGCCCAAAGGTGCTGTTATCGGTACATCTTCTCTACGTCGCTTAGCCCAATTGCGACACCATTTTCCTCACTTCGAGTTTAAAGATGTACGCGGTAACTTAAATACCCGTCTTGCCAAACTTGACTCTGGAGAATACGACGCTTTAATTTTGGCGGCAGCAGGAGTGGGACGTTTGGGTATGTCAAACCGGATTCATCAAGTTATTCCTAAAGAGATTTCCCTTCACGCAGTCGGACAAGGTGCATTAGGTATCGAATGCCTTTCCGATAACGAAAAACTGATATCCCTGCTCAAAGAGGCAATCGAACATCCTCCAACTCGTGACAGGTGCTTAGCAGAAAGAGCTTTTTTACGTGATTTAGAAGGCGGATGTCAAGTACCCATCGGTGTAAATACCGAAATAAATGGCGACCAATTGACCATGACCGGAATAGTTGCCAGCATCGACGGTACAAAGCGCATTAAAGACACCGTTACCGGTTCCTTATCCGAGCCAGAGAAATTAGGAAGCGAATTAGCCCATCTTTTGCGCGAACAAGGAGCGCAAGAAATCTTAGATGAGATTTTCGCCACTCTTGAACGCGGGTAATTCAGTTAACAGTTAACAGTGAACAGTTAGCAGGTCATCTGAAATCAGCAGGTAAAGATTAACAACTAACAACTATCAACTATCAACCAACAGCTGATAATTTATAACTGACAACTGATAACTGATAACTGATAACTGAAATGCGGATTCTATTTGTGGCAGCGGAAGCGGCTCCGGTGGCGAAAGTCGGCGGGATGGGTGATGTTGTGGGTGCATTGCCAAAAATTTTGCGAAAAATGGGTCATGATGTGCGGATTTTCATGCCTTATTACGGTTTTCTACCGGACAAAATGGAAATTCCCGAAGAGCCAGTTTGGAAGGGAAATGCCATGTTCAATGATTTCGCGGTCTACGAATCGGTGCTTCCTACTACTGATGTTCCTTTATATTTGTTTGGACATCCGGCTTTTGACCCGCGTAAAATCTATGGTGGTGATGATGAAGATTGGCGGTTCACTTTCTTTTCTAATGGTGCTGCTGAGTTCTGCTGGAATTATTGGAAACCCGAGATAGTCCACTGTCACGATTGGCATACGGGAATGCTTCCGGTATGGCTGCATCAATCTCCCGATATTAGTACTGTATTTACAATTCACAACTTAGCTTATCAAGGTCCTTGGTACTGGTATTTAGAGAAAATTACCTGGTGTCCGTGGTATATGCAAGGACACAATACGATGGCTGCTGCGGTACAGTTTGCCGATAAAGTAACTACAGTTTCTCCTACTTATGCCGAGCAAATCAAAACCGCTGATTATGGCGAAACATTGGAAGGATTGCTGTCATTTATCAGCGGTAAATTATCAGGTATTGTTAATGGTATAGATACTGAAGTTTATGACCCAGAAACAGATAAATATATTGGTGAGCAATACACTAGTGAAACTTTAGATAAACGCAAGCCTAATAAAATCGCTTTACAAGAAGAATTAGGATTAGAAGTTAATAGCAATGCCTTTTTAGTCGGGATGGTATCCCGTTTGGTAGAGCAAAAAGGTATTGATTTAATGATGCAGGTCCTCGATAAATTTTTATCTTACACAGATGCTCAGTTTATAGTTTTGGGGACTGGAGACAGGAATTACGAAACCCAACTATGGCAAATGGCATCTCGTTTTCCCGGACGGATGGCAAGCTACATTTTATATAATGATGCTTTAGCTCGTCGTATTTATGCCGGGAGCGATGCATTCTTAATGCCAAGTCGTTTTGAACCCTGCGGTATCAGTCAAATGCTAGCAATGCGCTACGGTTGCGTGCCAATTGTCCGACGTACCGGGGGACTAGTAGATACAGTATCCCATCATGACCCCGTAAATAATACAGGTACAGGTTATTGCTTCGACCGTTACGAAGCCTTAGACCAGTACACATGTATGGTACGCGCTTGGGAAGGTTTCCGATTCAAACCCCAATGGAAAGAATTGCAGCAACGGGGAATGAGTAATAACTTTAGTTGGGAGCTTTCAGCTAAGAAATATGTGAGTTTGTATCGGGAGATGTTGGGTTTACCGGAAGAGGAAGAAAAGAAAGAGGAAGTAGCTGTTAAGAGTTAAGAGTTCTACTTCTTCCTAAAGAGGGATGTAAAATTAAGACCCCACCTCCAGCCCCTCTCTTTAACAAGGAGAGGGGTGTAGAATTACTGAGGTTTTTCAGTCTAATAGTTCAACTCGCTAATAAAATATTGATCCAACAAGAAATTAACCCACTTTGATTGATTTGGGCTATTTTTTTGGGTTCGTAGTTATGCTTAAGCGCTTACATTCAAATCTAAAATCCAAAACTAAATGCGGTTATTATCTATGCGATTAACAACATTAAATAAAAAATTAATCATCTTCGTAGAAAAATAATAAACCTTCAGTATTCTCTCGGAAATTTACTACTAGTAAAAGCATTTAATTTCTGTTTACAGTTAATATAATTATCCGTATTTCTTCTATT
>CAKZYM010000617.1 GCA_937884685.1 uncultured Calothrix sp. | reverse complement strand
ATTTTGACTGGTTTGTTTGTTGTGAAACTGCTAGGAGACTTAGCACTGCTAAGTCTCTACAACTTATTCATGAAGCAAGTCAATAGGAAGCATAATGATAAATTCTGTACCTTTTCCAGGTGCGGAATTACAGATAAGTTTACCCCCATGTTTTTCTACTATAATTTGATGACTAATAGATAAACCTAATCCCGTTCCTTTACCTACTTCCTTAGTGGTAAAAAACGGGTCAAATAGCTTGGAAATAATTTCTTCATTCATCCCAGAGCCATTATCAGAAATACTAATAGAGATATATTTTTTATCTACTACTTGAGTACGAATACAAATTTGACAAGCTTGAAAGATATCTTCATTACTATTTTCTGTAGACCATCCTCTATTACCTATTTGTTCTTCTAAAGCATCAATTGCGTTAGCAAGAATATTCATAAACACCTGATTCAATTGACCGGGATAGCAATTTACTTTTGGTAAGTTACCATATTCTTTAATTACTTCAATATTCGGATGACTAAACTGAGCTTTTAAACGACTTTGTAAAATCATTAAAGTACTATCAATACCTTGATGAATATCAACTTGTTTAATTTCTGCTTCGTCTAAGCGGGAAAAAATTCTTAAGGATTTAACAATGTCTTTAATTCGTTGCGTTCCAACTTTCATTGACTGAATAATTTTAGAAAAGTCTTTCTTAATAAAATCTAATTCCTCAAAATCAATATCCTGGTCATTTTTTTCTGAGTAATCAGGATATTGCTGTTGATATATTTCGATTAATTTAATTAAACTCAAACTGTATTCTTCTGTATAGGAAAGATTACCATGAACAAAGTTAACAGGATTGTTGATTTCATGAGCAATACCTGCGACCATTTGACCTAAACTAGACATTTTTTCATTATGAACTAGTTGAATTTGGGTTGTCTTAAGCTGATTCAAAGTTTGTTCGAGATTAGTAATTGCTTTTTCTAATCGGTCTGATTGAGTGATTGTAGATTTTTCGGAAACATTCAACAACTGATTCAAAGTGCCAATTTGAGAATTCAAACGCTGCAATTCATTATAGTTACTATCTTTATTTATGACATTATGATTCAAATCTTGGAAAAATTTTCTATTATCAAATGGCAAAATAGCTGTTTTTACATTCAGGGCTAAAGGACGTATTAGTTCTACAATTGTTTGCGGAACAATTACCTTTAAAAACATTAAAACGGTAAACATATCACCGCTAGGTAATAATCCCCCAAATCCAATCACAGATTTAACTCCAAATGGATTTACAAATGAATCTTGGGAAGGAATATGAGGACTACCTAAAGCATCTTTCACATAAAAAACGTTGTACATCTGTTGTTCGTTATCAATCAATAAACCAGACTCGGGTTGTACAACAATTCCTGGATGTAACCCCAACTGTTTAATTAATTGCGAAATCATCGGTATACGATTTACTGCATCTTCAGTTGCAAGGGGTATTGCTTTATGTCTTGTAGATTTATAGCGGGAATTCCATTCTGGAAGTTCACCAGCAGTAGCAAACAATGTTAAACATTTTAAATCATCCGCAACTTGATTCTGACCTAATATATCTCGCACATACTCTTGCAATTCAGGAGTTAGTTTTCCATAAGGGTGGGTTTTAAAAAAGCGTACAAGAATGCAGTTTTTTTCTCCAGTATTTTTATCAATAAAATTGTCGTAAAAATATTTGATAATCAGATTGCTAGCATCTTCCATGCAATTAGCTTTGTCTGCGATTTGTCGTAATGCTAAACCACACTCGGACATATCTCTAAGGGTAAATTTAGTTAAGTCGTGCATTATTAGATAGATTGCTTCCCTGAATTTAAATAGACTTATTGTTAATCTATTTTGCCCATTTCGAGACCTTTTTTATCAAATTTGAGATTATTTTCGATAAATATGGGGAAATTACCTCCAGGGATAACTATATTCCCTAAAAGTCTTGCTATCTATCAGTTTTTGTAAAAGTTGTATTCAGCTTGTAGAGAAATCGCAACGGTAATTTTGAGATGCTGTTGGACGGAAGATGAATTTGATATTAAGATGCAACCCTGATGCGAAATGTAGATACACGTAAATTATGTCGTCAGCCAAAGCTGAAATCATTGTAGCGCAATTTACATGAAATCGGTGATACAACTCCAAAATTTGCTGTATATGAAGGATTAGCGGCTCTAGAAGCCTTATCTTTATTCGCTGCGACTTGATCTACTTTAAAGAACACAAAGCTTTTTAAAGATAATTGAAAGTTATATTTTTTACTTAA
>CAKZYM010000616.1 GCA_937884685.1 uncultured Calothrix sp. | reverse complement strand
TTCTAATTAACATTAGGCATCAGGAATGAATAGATTAAACAAATGGTATGCATTAGCTAAATCTATTCATATCGAATCATAAACACCTATGAGAGCATTGACGACAGCAAATATTAAGTTAAATAAACTTAAACAACGTAAATATTGTTAAAGTAATGTATATTGAGTAAAAGCAACGCAAATGTTGCTTAAGTCACGAATTCTATACATATGGGAACTTCAACCTGTATTAAGCCAAAGCTGGAAATAATCACTGTTAAATAGCTATTAATAGTAAATAATTTTATGAAAAGTTATGTAGGGGATGTCAGACAAAAAGACACTCTGTTAAAGTCTATTACTTTAGACCAACTGCAGGTATTTGAAGCTGCTGCTAGACACTCTAGTTTTACTCGTGCAGCAGAAGAATTATTTGTAACTCAACCGACTGTTTCGATGCAGGTCAAACATCTTACACAAGCTGTAGGTGTACCTCTTTTTGAGTATGTCGGAAAACGTATTTATCTGACCGAAGCAGGAAAAGAGGTCTTAAGTACTTGTAAGGAAATTTTCAAATGTCTGGACAGACTTGAAACTACCATTGTTGATTTAAAGGGAATGAAGCAAGGACGGCTAAGACTAGCATCTGTTACGACGACTAAATATTTTATTCCCAAGCTGCTCAAACCATTTTGTAAACTTTATCCTGGTGTGAGCGTTTCTTTGGAAATAACCAATCACAACGTGTTGTTGTCCCGGTTAAATGAGAATCTTGATGACCTTTATATTCTCAGTTGTCCTCCAGAAAGAGAAGATATGGAAACACGGGCTTTTTTGGATAACCCTATAGTTCTAGTTGCTCCAATAGACCATCCCCTTGCTCATAAACACAACCTCTCACTAGAATGTCTAAGAAATGAACCTTTTATTATGCGAGAGCAAGGTTCTGGGACTCGCAAGGTAGTACAGCAATTTTTTGCTCAGAATAAAATATCGGTACCGATAAATCTGGAACTTGGGAGTAATGAAGCTATCCAGCAAGCAGTATCTGATGGTTTGGGAATTTCAGCTTTATCTCTTCATACCTTAAATTCAACAGAGATAATCAATAAACTCGCGATATTAGATGTTGAAGGTTTTCCCTTATATCGTCAATGGCACGTAGTATATCCTAAGAAAAAACAGCTTTCGATTACCGCTAGTACTTTTCTAGAATATTTATTAGTACAAAGCCAACAATTTTCTGTTGACCAAAAAAATCCTTTACAACTAATGAAAGATTTACAAACAATATCAACCCTTGCTACAAATCATGTAAAAGCAAAGGTTACAAATTGATAGGATTTTGGATTTTAGATTTTGGATTTTGGATTTTGGATTGAAGTTAGGAGTTAGGAATTAACTAGTAATGAACGTTTATCTTTTCTTACCTTACATCTAATTCCCATGCCCTATGCCCAATCCCCAATTCCCCCTTTATAATTATCAATCCAATTCTCGCCGACCTTCTAAAGCCCTTGCCAAAGTTACTTCATCAGCATATTCTAAATCGCCACCTACAGGTAAACCAAAGGCGATTCTTGTTACTTTGGTAAATGGCTTAATTAATTGACCGACATATAAAGTAGTAGTTTCACCCTCTACGCTAGGGCTAATAGCTAAAATAACTTCTTTCGGTTTGCGCTTACTTATCCGTCGGACTAAAGCTTGAATATTTAATTGCTCGGGACCTATACCTTCTATAGGAGAAATGACTCCTCCCAAAACATGGTATCTACCTTTGTATTCTCTAGTTTTTTCTAAAGCAATTACATCCCGAGAATCAGCTACGACACATATAGTTCCGTTATCTCGCTTGGGATTGCGGCAGATTTCACAAACGGGTTCGGAAGATAAATGAAAGCACTCCCGACATAAACCTACTCGTTTCTTAGCATCAATCAAAGCCTGTGCCAAAGCTTCGATTTCCGCTTCCGGTCGTTTCAAAATGTGCAGCGCTAACCGTTGAGCGGTTTTAGGTCCAACTCCTGGTAAGCGTTGCAACTGCTCGATTAATCGTGCTAAAGGACGTGCGTAAACCGTTTTCTTGTCTCCACTATTTGCTTACCTATATATAATGACATTCCTAGAGAATTTTGGATTGGTTTTTTCATCAAAGTATCTAGGAAAGTGCTTTCCGAGCGCGTTTATAATAAACAATTGTTAAGCTGAGAATAAATTTCATTCTTATGCAAATTGCGACCAATGAAAACTAATTGGTTTTGACGATTTGTAGTAGACCATTCATCAGCATTGAGTTGGTAGCGAGGACCGCTCAGTTGGAAAATATGTCGTAACTCGCTATCGCTGAACCAGAGGATACCCTTAGCTCTAAACACATTTTCCGGCATTTCTTCATTTAGGAAATGCTCGAATTTATGCACATCAAAAGGTTTACTGCTCTGGAAGGAAATGGAAACAAATCCATCGTTTTCTAGATGGTT
>CAKZYM010000615.1 GCA_937884685.1 uncultured Calothrix sp. | reverse complement strand
GATTGACCTGTTTTGGTTGGTAGAGGCTATTTTTTTGTTTAGGTACGGGATTGCAAAACGCAATACTGGGTAACTTTTGCGATAATTTTACCGCTTAATTGAAAATACCGATACAAAAACATTATTGAGCCGTCAGGGATTGCAGTTTCCTGACGGCTCCCGCTTTGAGACGACCTATATCATTTTGGAATGATTGCCAGTCTTGTTCCTGCATTGGTAACTCCTGTAGATGCTGTATCGGTTAAGTTCTTTTTTTCAATTCTTCTACCATCTGCTCGTTCGTGCTAACAATTACCCCAGGATTTCTTCTGACTATTGCAAGATAGTGTTGAAACGCTTCCTCGTCCTGGGGATGCGATTTTACATATTCTCGTAATTCCGCTTCAGTTAATTCTTTGTAATCGCTCATCTTATTATTTTTTCTCCGTTTCCTAAAATTTCTACTTGAATTGTTTCCCCAATCAAAACCACTACTCTTTTCGTCCGCGTATCATACCGGGTTAACTCAACTGTCTTCAACAGGTTGCTGGTTTCGACGCAAAGTATGTAAAAGGTAAGTAACTGTTCAGGTGTGGGTTCCATTCATTCCTCTTCTCCCTGTGCTTCTAACCACTGCAACAGCAAAGCGCGAGCCAAATGACTCATGCTGGTATTCCTGTTTGCAACAGCATTCTTTAGTCGTTCCTTCTCGTTTGCATGAACAAAAACCTTTATTAATTCTGCCTCTGGGTGACGGCTACTAATCACATCAATATCATTTACTTGTGGTACAGAATCAGTATAGTCATTTTTTGCTATGCCGTGTACCACGTAATCAATATTTTTACTTGTTACGTTTTGCGATCGCTGGTTAGGGCGCTTCGCTTTTTTGATTCCAAGTAGCCTTCATTAATAAGGATTGGTCGAAGGGTCGAAACCAAATAAGTACTAACAGATAGTTCTTTGTCTGCTGCTATAGCTTCTAATGCGTCTTTCATCTCCTTACTAACCTGGAATGTAACCCGCTCATCTCTTCCTGCCATAAGTTTATTATTAAGCTTACAACTAATACACTACATACATTACACAGTTTGTCCACTATTGTCTTCTGAGGGAATCATCCAAAACTATCTAATAACTGTTGACACTTTGTGTGCAGTTGCGCTACTTTATGAGTGTCACGAAATTGGATCTAGCAAATTCTTCGGATAAAAATAAGCCTCGATAATTAAATTCGTTCTTCGCGGTAAGACGGAACCGGCGCAAAAGCATTACCAGTTTTTGTGTCTTATTAAGGTTCGCTTATCAAAAGTAATGGCATATCTATATATAGGAACTGCAACCATGCAACAGATTATTGACTTGAAATCAAAGTTAGAATCGGGCGAAATCAAGAGGTACAGCGAGTTAAGGAATGCTATCGCGGACTACCTGGGAGACGAATTTGCTTTTAACTACGACATTCGCACCTTTGAAGGTAAGCAACAGTTGCTAGCGCTGGCTAGCCAATTGATAACCAAGTACAACCAAGCTACTGAAGTTGGCACAGAAACCGCAGTTACGGCTAAAGAGCAAGTAGAAGAAGTAGTGGTACTAAGGGATATGGGGAATTACGTAATTCAGCTATCGTCCGAAGATATACACGAAGCATTTACTGTAGCTTTCCCAAGTTTTGATCGGATACTTTACGCCGATTCGGAGGAGGAAGCGCACGAGATAGCTATAGAATTTTTGATTCATAATAAATCTCCAATACCAATTGCATCCCCATCAACAAATAAACAATCATCAAATAGATTGGAGGCGATTGAATGGCAGAGAGCGCAAATAATCTCAGATGCGGATAGTAGTTCCTTAAGGGATAGGCTAACTGTAGCTAAGGCGGAAATGTCAAAAGTATGTTTAAGAGGTGTTTTGTGATGCTTAAGCAATTGGAAGATAAGCAAATAAAACTCTGTAATAGAAGCGGTTGGCTGGAGAAGACCGCAGGAATTAGTATGGTGTTTGGATTAATAACAGTTGGTGCAATTATTGGCTCATTTCCTAACAGTAATTGCGGAAGAAAGTATTTAAAGCTTAGTAGCTCTTTATTTGGTTTATCAGTCATATCACTTTTGATTTCGTCAAGGCTGTATTACAAAACCGAAGATGAGATAGAAAGCAATATAAAGTCAATTGAACAAGTGAAAAATACTAAGCCTGCGTGCTGGGGTTGCATCTATTCAAGCAGCGATAAGTTGTTGCCTTGCGCTATTCATCCAATGGAGCAGAGGGAGGGCTGCACCGATAAAGTACTGCGCTATTTTAAGTGACAATTATTACAAGAGCATGGCAGCGATGGCGGCTCAACTTGTACGAATCTAAGCGAGAGGGTGTAAAAATCCTGTGTAAATTCAAAAGTGTCAGTAAGTCTGCAATTCTCGAAAGGGTAGGTATTACATAGGGTATCGGGTTTTTTGAGTCTCAAAATTCAACCAAAAAACAGGATTTTTCCAAGGGTATCGATACAGTGCAGTTAAGCGAGCCTATCCGATACATTGGATTCAGTTAATTCTTTACCTCCGATACCTTAGATGTATCCGGAGCAGTAATGTAATTTATACACACGTAAGTAAATGTCAGGAGGCTGAGTGGCGAGTAAACAATATTGTCTTAAGTATAGAAAGCTTAAGCGTATATATGAAAGAGAGATAGGTAAAGAGATTTCTGATATTACTTGGCGGCGAGTATTAGGGACATTAAGACAACATTTTGATTTCAAAGTAGAGTCCCCTAATGCTGAGAACTTAGTAAAACTAATTGCTGGCTATAAGCGTCGATACGGCATTTTTAGCGGTAGAGGTGAAGGCTTTAATGAACGCTGGAAAGCTTTTAAGTACTTTTATGAAATGAACAAACAACTTAGCGGTGAAGGCTTCCTAATGTCGCTCGCGAAGCATTTAAAAGTTGATTTAAATGAAGTACCTCGTAGTACCAAATATTACTGGTTTTCTAAAGCTAACTTGAGCTATAAATCAACCAAACTTTACGAGAGTAAAGACTTAGGATTAGTTGCCTTTATTGCTTGTAAATGGGCAATTAATAAACGCCCTATAGTGATGAAATCAGCCGATGTAAATGACAACTTTTTAACTATCGAGAGGAGCAATAATCGTGGCTAACAAATTTATAAACATTGTCCGCAATCGTTTGTATAAGAAAGGTTATCAAGGTTTTACTAAGCAAGAGTTCATTGATTGCGCGATTGCTATTGGATTGGAAGACATGGATAACCCCACCAAGGAGGAATTGAGTAAGGCTGTTGAATTCTTGATTAATAAGCAATTGAAACAATTATCCAAGGTGGAGGAGGAAGAAAATACCGTTAACGTAACATTACCCGAACAACAGGAGGAGAACCCCTTTGAGCAAACGGCATTAACAATTACTGAGAAGCAAGATTTGGTGCAACAGCAATCGGTAGAGATGGGAATTACTTTGAGCGAACAAGATGTAATTGCGATCGCTTCTAACTCCGATGACCAAATAGCCGACAGGATGGCGTTTTTGGAAGAGGCTAAGGGATTAATTAGTCAATATCTAGCCAATCAAGTTAGCGCCTACAGGCAGCAATCATCGCAGCTTCTAGGAGAGATAAACGGCGCTGTCAATGATGCTCAAAACCAAATATCTAAGATTGACGAGGGCATCAATCAAGGTTTGTCCCAAATACTGGGAGGTGTGGCGGCAACTGCCGAAAGGAGGAAAAGCGACAACAAAGCAAGCCTCGCAAGGTTACGTGCTGCTCTTAACTCTGGTAATTAGCATCATTCTTTTTGCGATATGGGTTATTCCCTCCCTGCGCCCTCTGTCGCATCGACAGCAACACGAACGATTAGTTAATGAAGGTTTTATTTGTAAAGGACATTGTATCGATGAGTAAGAAAGCAAAGTACATCAGAGATAGAGTCAGTACGGCATTGAGCCGAGATACGTGTAAAAACCTGCAAGATGGTCTGGAAACTCTTACT
>CAKZYM010000614.1 GCA_937884685.1 uncultured Calothrix sp. | reverse complement strand
CTGATTCAATCCAATCTAGAATCACTTGATTTACCTGTTCGGGACATTCATAATGAGGAAAATGTCCGACGTTTTTCAGGGTTAGTAGCTGAATATTTTCGTTATGAATAATAAATTCGGAAGCAAGTTTTGGAGGGATAATCTTGTCTTTGTCTCCCCAAATCATTAAGGTAGGTATGCTTAAACTCGATAATAATTTTTTGACGTTAGGACTGTAGTTTGGATTGTTTTGAGCTACCACTAGAGCGGTTAAAGCATTGGCTGCACCTCTATCTTGAGTGGGTTTGGCTAATATATCTATGAGTTCGTCGGTAATAGCTTCGGGATTTGCATAAGCTAAAGTCGCACCGCGACGTAGAATATTAGGTTGACGTATGAAGTGAAATACTGATTTTACTAATAAAGGGTTTGCGACAAAACTTTTGATTGTTGCGACTACAGGATATAAAAACGCAGGAATAGCTTCTCTTTCTAAATTTGGGTCGGGTAAACTCATCATCACCAGACCTTCGACCATTTTGGGATATTTGACTGCTGCGGCTAAGGAAATCAAAGAACCGATAGAATTACCTATTAGTATTACCGGTTGGCGAATAAAAGTTTTCCAAAAGTCGTATGCTTGTTCTACCCATAAGTCTATGCTGTAATTAGCTGGTGCTTTTTCTGAAGCTCCAAAACCTAACAAGTCCAGAGCATAAACCGTATGAGATGACGCAAATATTTCTAAATTATGTTGCCAATAACCAATGCTTGCACCAAATGCATGTAGCAGCATCAAAGGTCGAGATGAACTGTAATTATTTTTTATGCAATTCTGAGGACGGATATACGTGTATCGAGTTTGCCAACCTCGCCAAACCCAATCTCGTTGATTCCCTACTTTTTGTTGCCAATTGACGCTGTTAATCATCAAAAATTCTCTACAACAGCATTTATATCTATTATAGTTTTCTGCTTTATAACTGCACTACAACAATAATTTTTGATTGAATTTTAATTAAATTTTATTTGATATTTAAGTAGCTAATGAAACTTGACCTTATGATATATGTAATTTATATCTCACGGTGTTATCATGTAAATATACGTAATTAATGCACTGTTAATGTTTTTACACAAAAAAACACAATAATTAATATTTGCTGTAATTATGTAACGTCTATTAACTTATAGACCCTAAACTCTCTCTAAAGTTAGTAGAATATTAATAGGTTCCAACATTTTTATTTTTATGAATTAGTTATCCTAGAAGTACAAGGATATTTAATTCAAGGTTCCACTAGTTTTCTGAGTCTGAGATATCTCATTCAATACCAAAAACCAAATTCTTAACAATAACTTCCCCAAAAATCATATATGCCTGTGATAGAGAAAAGAAGAAGTCGCGACCTGCCTCAAATCAACGAAAGAATTCGCTTCCCAAAAATTCGGGTTATCGATACAGATGGTGCCCAACTGGGAATTATGACTCCCCAAGACGCACTAACTAGAGCGGATGAGAAAGATTTGGATTTAGTGTTGGTTAGCGATAAAGCCGATCCACCGGTTTGTCGGATTATGGATTATGGGAAATTCAAATTCGAGCAAGAGAAGAAAGCGCGAGAGGCTCGTAAAAAGCAGCATACCGCTGATGTAAAAGAAGTTAAGATGCGCTACAAAATAGAAGACCACGATTACAACGTGCGTGTCAACCAAGCCAAGCGTTTTCTAAAAGATGGTGACAAGGTAAAAGCCACGGTTATGTTCCGGGGTAGAGAAATTCAACACACCGATTTAGCAGAAGTTTTGCTTAAGCGAATGGCAACAGATTTAGAAGCCGTAGCTGAAGTGCAACAATACCCGAAGAAGGAAGGAAGAAACATGATGATGTTGCTTTCTCCTAAGAAGTAATTTTTTATTAGACTTGGGTGAAGCTCCTAAAAAAAGGAGCTTTGACAAGAAATATATATTGCAAGGAAGCACTACCAATGGTAATTAGCTATTGGTATTGCTTCCTTTTTGGTTTATTTTGGACAAGTAGAGGAAGAGGGGAAGAAAAATATTCTTGGGTTTTCATGGGTTAATCATGGTTTGTAGTAGCGCTACTACAAGCAGACCTTATTTTACCCAGTAAAACTAATGCAATAAACGACTAGTACTCCACCACATTAATTATCAGGGGTAACAGCAATAGTAGTGGGAGCGTCTCGCTCCC
>CAKZYM010000613.1 GCA_937884685.1 uncultured Calothrix sp. | reverse complement strand
GGAGTTAGGAGTTAGGAGTTAGGAGTTAGGAGTTAATAAATCCCAATTACCGATTACCAATTATCTACT
Source organism: uncultured Calothrix sp. (assembly GCA_937884685.1). Classification (GTDB taxonomy): domain Bacteria; phylum Cyanobacteriota; class Cyanobacteriia; order Cyanobacteriales; family Nostocaceae; genus Rivularia. The sequence continues at coordinate 3,185 of CAKZYM010000613.1, read as the reverse complement.
CACTACTTGCTACTTGCTACTTGCTACTCGCTACTTGCTACTCGCTACTTATTACTTCATACTTTGTTTCTTTTCTGCTTTCATATCTCTGGTACCTACTGCAGCTAATTCAGCATCCATCAAAGTGCGTCCTGTTGCTGCTAGGTAAACGTCATCTAAACTAGGACGAGATTGTGCAATACCGAAGGTTGGTAATCCAGCATCGTTTAGAGCTTGCTGGATGGTAATCAAAGCATCGTTTTTCTGGGAAACTACCATATTTAAGGAGTTACCTTGAGCAGCGTTGATGATTACTTCTTGAACGAAAGATAAATTAGCGAGTAAATTTTTGGCTTTTTCTGCTTCATCATCCGAAGTAAATTCTCGAATGCGGAGAGTAACTCTATCTCCCCCTACTTTATCTTTTAGTTGTGATGGTGTTCCTGTAGCAATAACCTCACCACGGTCTATTATGGCAACTCTATCGGCTAGAGCATCTATTTCTTCTAAATAGTGGCTGGTAATTAATACTGTTGTTCCTGCTTCTCGCAGTTTTCTGAGAAATTCCCACACTACAAAACGACTTTCGATATCAAGTCCTGCTGTTGGTTCATCCAGCACGAGTACAGTAGGAGCGTGAAGCAATCCTGCTGCTAAATCTAAACGTTTACGTAAACCACCGGAATAAGTCCCGGTTTTTTTATCTGCGTATTCCTGTAAACCGAGTAATTCTAAAACTGTATCAATACGTTCTTTGGTGACTTTTGAAGGTATATGGTAAAGCGCAGCTTGAAGCTGTAATAATTCTCTTCCGGTAAGCACTTTATCTAAAGCTACTTCTTGAGCTACATAGCCAAGACGTTTTCTAGCACCTCTAGGATTATCGATTGCTGAAATACCAGAAACTTCGATTTTGCCAGCGTCAGGTGTAGTCAAAGTACATAAAGCGCGCAAAGTAGTAGTTTTCCCAGCACCATTGGGGCCGAGTAAACCAAAAATCTCTCCTTCTTCAACTTTAAAGGAAATGTTCTTAACGGCTTGGGTAGTACCGTAGCTCTTCTTTAAGTTTTCTACTAGAACGGCAGGAGCCATTGGACGTTAACTCTTATATATACAAATCTCAACAAATTCTATCTTTATTTTAGAAGGCAAGGGGCAGTTTGGAATTTTAATCGGGAATAGTTAACAGTGAGAAGTTAGGAATTGGTTATGAGTAGCAGGTAGTGAGTAGCAGGTAGTGAGTAAATTAGCCACTTATAATTCATTATCTTTTTCGTAATTCAATTAACAATTCTCTATCGCTTGTTATTATTTTGTAACTTATTACTCGCTACTTTAATCATTTCTTATTCATCTTTACCTTAGTCTAATTAATTAATATAAAGTCATCTACTAAAAGTAGCAATAAATGTATCAAAGGGCTGATAAAGGGTATTTATATCGATTACGTTACTAGGGAGTAAGTGTAAAAATTAACTTAAAAAATTACGGAGATTCACCCTAATGGATGAACGCCGTCTGCGAGAGTATATTGCTCTGATTAAGGAACTTTTACATTGTCCTAGTGGGGAGGAGTTTGTAGTCTTAAAAGCCAATACACAATTGGTTGATGAAGACTTAATTATGGTGATGGAACAGATAGCCATCAAAGCTGAACAACAAGGAGCCACAGGAACTTCTGAATTTTTACGAAATTTAGTCGAAGAATTAAAGGGTATGCTATCGCAAGCAACACAAACCTTTAATTCTGATGATGATGAACGTTCTTCTGCTTATTTAGAACTTATTGAAACTTTGATGAGTTGTCCTAGTGGAAGCGAAGCGGAAATACTGCGTAAAAATCAAGATTTGATTGATACGCAATTCGTTTTGACTTTAGGACAAGTCGCGGGAATTATGGCAGAAATCGGCGAACAAAAAGCCTCTGATTTTCTGCAAAGTATTGCAACTCCTTTAGCTCAGGGAATAACTACTTCTTTACCCCCCGCTAAATCTTCCCAAAATTATTTAGATTTTTTAGGTGAAGTATTACGAACTATTTCCAAAACTAATGGCAATGCAAAAGTGCTGTATCCACTGTTTGCTGCGAATTTGGATAAATTAAATTCGCACTTTGCCCAAGTTATGGAAGGTTGGGTAAAAGAAACTGTAGAAAAAGTACAGCCGTCAATAGCTCATAGTGTCTTAGTAGACCTTGTAAATTTTAGTGTATTAATTCAACAGTTCTCATTAGGAAATAAAGCCGAAAACCTAGAAATTGCGATTAAAGGTTATGAAATAGCCTTAACCTATTTTAATCGCGATAAGTATGCCGAAGAATGGGCTGGAACCCAGAATAATCTTGGCAATGCTTTGGTTGAGCGTATGACTGGTAATAGCTCTGACAATTTGGATGAAGGAATTGCTTGTTATAAGCGTGCATTAGAAATTTACCAGCGCGATACTTTTCCTGAAGATTGGGCCATGACTCAAAATAATTTGGGTACGGCTTATAAAAGTCGCGAAAATGGCGATAAATCGGAAAATATTGAAATAGCAATTCAACACTATTTTGCCGCACTTGACATATATCAACGTTCGGTATTTCCGTATCAATGGGCGACAATTCAATATAATTTGGGCAACGTTTATTGCGATCGCGTTACCGGTGAGAAAGCTGAGAATATGGAAATTGCTATATTGTCATACAATTGTGCTTTGGAAGTGTACCAGCCAGATTTAGTCCCCCAACAATGGGCAATGACCCAATATAATTTGGGTAATGCTTACAAAAATCGCATTCGGGGGGATAAAGATGACAATTCGCAAAAAGCGAACGAATGTTATTTAGCTGCAATGGAAGTCTACAAACTATATCGAAATCCTGAAGAAGAATAATTGATGAACCACACCTAAAAGTGATTGTTTTCTTACACACATATTCAAGAAACCCGGCTTCTGATTTTCGGAAGTCGGGTTTCTAGTTTTTTAGGTAATGGGTAATAGGTAATAGGTAATAGGTAATGGGTAATGGGTAATGGGTAATGGGTAATCAATCGTAATTTTTTCTATTTCCAATTCGCAAGAAATTCTCTACCTTTTTCTTGTCCATGCTTATATACAGCTAATAAACCCTCGGGAGTTGCATTTGTAAAATCAACTCCCATTTCTTTTAGGTCTGTATCTGGTTTAATAATTTGAATATTAATTCCTTGGTAATTTTCGGG
>CAKZYM010000612.1 GCA_937884685.1 uncultured Calothrix sp. | reverse complement strand
TCACAGTGTTTTTATCCCCCCTAACCCCCCTTAAAAAAGGGGGAATCTGAATTAAGTAGAGTGTCAACGACAGCATCCACTACGGGAATATCCACTTGCTGGCTTACGATTTTTTGGCTTGTATTTAGGAAGCGAAATCTTTTCCAAATCATCAACTCGTCTTTTAATAATTTTGATTTCGTCTTCGCTTCCGGTAAGTATTTCAGCCAAAGCCAATTCTTTGATTAATACCGATGCAGCTTTATTCGATTTACCATCAGCTTCGGTTTTTAATGCTTCTTCTAATGCTTCATACCAAAGTTCATTTTCACCGTAATAATTAACAGCTTCGGGGATGGTAGTAAATTTCTTTTTTACAATGGATGGAGGATTAACGACGGTAAATTCTGCACGATTAACAATAGGAACCCTACCGCAATTATTATGTGCAATTTGCCAAAAATATTTCTTACCCACAGTCAATTCTGGATAATCGTTAGGAAGTTTGAGTTTATTGATTCCTGCTATCGAGGGTATTTCTTTCGATTCACCAATTCGTTTCACCCTCTTAGCTGATTGAAATTCATACAGTCTAAATTGCACCTTACCTGGATTCGATGAATACCAAGCGAGCATCGGACGTAGAGAAGCAGTTTTACCGACAAATGTATTGGGTGCAAGCAGTGTCAAAGGTATGCTACCGGGTTTACATCCAGTGCGAGAACCACCACCACGAGAGTGTCCACTTGCTTGCTTACGGTCTTTCGGCTCGTATTTAGCATAGGCTGGGAATGCGATAATCAATAACAGTGTCCCCATAACCAGACTTGCTAATCTACGATTGTTTCTCCAAAACCTTAGACTTGGATGATTCATGATAAATATTGTATGACTGTATAGTTTTCAGCGAATAGTCATGAAAAATATAATACAGTTCACATAAATTTAGAAACCTTTTAATAACAATTAAAGCAACGCTGGGTATTCTCAACTAGCAGCATGTTTTTTAAGTCTTTCACTTCCAGATAAAAAGATATCAGAAATTAAAATTTATTTATGGCAAAAATATAGAGACTCGAAACCAAACTCTAATGGAATTGTAAACTATGACACCTCAAGAATTTTTAGAAAGTTTAGCCTCAGCAGAAACAGATTCACAGAGGCTGGTAGTTTTTGCAAGATACTTGGATTCCACTGCTCTCGATAATGCGACAACTAGTATGTGGAGAAGACTTTCTTACAGTAACGAAATCGAAATGTCCCTCAATAATGTTGCTTTTCATTTAGAAGCACTTGCTGAAACAGAGGTGAAATAAGGATTGGGGATTGGGAATTGGGGATTGGGAATTGGGAATTGGTAATTGTATTTCTCCCCCTCACCTTCCTCTTCCCCTTCTCTCTCTTTTTTAACAAACAAATTTTTTAAATCCCAATCGTTTCAGAAATATTGATAACATCAACGATAATCCAAGTAATATTACCCAACCAATCATTTTGATTACAAGTATTTGAGTCAGATTAAAGCTTGCTTGATTAAATATTTTTGTACCAATAGATAAAAATATTTGCGCTAAAAGACCGTTAATACAAAAAATTCCTAGGCTGTATTTTGATAGTATTTTTGTGAGTTTAACTATTGATTGAGGTAAACTTTTTTCGTTTACTGATGCAAAACAGATAAACATCATTGGTACGCTCAAAAAACAAGAAAATGCTGCATAATCGAAGGGACGTAAATAATCTGTTAGAAATACAGTTAGTACTTTATATTCAGCCATCATTGTTGCAGCGGTAAAGAATAATATTAAAATTTTATTCGTTTTACTTAAGGAATATGATATTCTTTCTATCCAGTCAAAGTTTTGATAAATATATACACCCAAAGCTATGTAGCCAAACCAATAAATAATTAAAGGACGTTCTAAAAATAATAAAACTTTTAAAACTTCATCTACAAAGAAACCGCTAATTGCACCGTAAACAAATAATAAAGCTACTGCTTGAATAATAATCGTGGTGAAAATATTTTTTTCTTGAATTACCCAATCCCTAATTAATACAAAATTCCACAGTAGCTGTAAAACTACTAAAAAGTAATAAGCACCCGTAAATATTTCCCCTTGAAAGATTTGTGTGATTATTTCTAAAATCGAATTTACATTGATAATTTTTAATCCTGTTGCGATAGCAAACCAAAACAATAGGGGAGTTCCCAGACGATGCAAACGTTTTTTGAATAAAGCTTTTCTTGACTGTATCGAAGGTTCTTCTGTAGATTCATTAATTTTCCTTTCAAATAGAAAAATCGAAATAGTAAGAAATACCGGAACGCAAAATCTTAAAGGAGCAAATAAAGTTTCTAAAATCCCTGCATCTACATTAAAAGCAGAACCAGGAACAAAAATTGCATGAAATGATACTACTGAAACGATGCTGATTGCTTTGAGAAATTCTAAGAAAAAAAGTCTATCTGAAGTTTGAGGAGGTAATGGGATAACGGGCTGCTCTTTCATATAAATTAATCGGACAATAATGGTTAATGGTTAAAGATTAAATGCCAAAATTTTCATTAATTTCCTAACCAAATTTACCTAGTGCTATAAATAAATATATTCTGGTTAAAAATATTTATCTATCAACTCATTGTATGACCGCAAAATATTGTTAATTGTTAACCGATAACTTCCACGGTTTTTTTTACTTATTCACCCTATTTCCTATACCTTTTTTATGAGTAGCTAGTAACGAAAAAGGATGAAAGTTTAAATAGCACAGGTGATAACAAAAATAGTGTTAGCAAATTACTTAATTCCTAACTCCTAACTCCTAACTCTTAACTCCTAACTCTTAATTACTACTCCCTATTCCCTTTTTTCACATTCAGAGAACGTTTGACTAAATTAATTAATAATCTGGGAATTCTTCCCATAGAAAATACGGATAATAAAATAGTATAAATTATAAATAGTATCAGCGGTTGCAGATAAATTTCTAGAGATGCTCTCAAAGGTAAATTAATTACTGTTAATAGCGCAATTATCACAGCTAAAGTTGGTAACGTTACCGGTTTTAGCAACTCCACGATATTCCATTTTGCAGTCCGACTCACCGCAAACCAAAACCAAATACTCGCACCAATACCCATCACTATCGCAACTGCGATCGCAACTCCGGTGACTCCTCCCAAGTTGGCTCCTATAAAGAAAGCTGGGATAGAAAGCGGAACCAAAATCCAGTTAATCAAAGCATTAATATTTGGTTTATCTGTAGCGTTCAAAGCAGTACCGAGAATTGACATGAAACCTCTTGCATAAGCAAAAATCATCACTATTTGAAAAATGCTAACTGCTGGTATCCATTGCTTTCCGTATACCAAGGGAATAATCCACGGTGCAATAACAAATCCAATACCATAAATAGCAGCATATATTACAGCATACATCTCTAAGCTCTGACAAAGGTATGTTTTTCTCCCTTCGTCATCTTGCTGAGAAAGCACCGAAAAATTAACTCGATTAATCTGCGAGAGAGCAAATGTTGGTAACATAGCTAATTGATAAGCAAGGTTATAGTAACCCAAAGACCTAGCTCCAATTAATCTACCAATAATCAAATTATCAGCATTAGTATTAGCATAAACAGCTAAATTAATTCCTATCAGACTGCTAATATAAGCACGTACCTCCCTAATTGCTTGACTATCAGGTTTAAAAGAATATTGAAAACGGTATCGACTAAAATAACGTTTGAATAAAGCATCAACCATCGACATGGCAATTTCCGCAACAGCAAAAGACCAGACTCCAGCCCCAAAAAACGCACAAACCACCGCAGTAGCAAAACGCGCAAATCCCGCACAGCTATCAGTAATAGCCAATTCCCGAAACTTCATCTGACGTTGTAAAACAGCATTATGAGAACCAGCACCAGCACCGATGATAAATATCAAAGCTACAGTTAAAGTCAGCGGAAACACCAAAGGTTTATCAAAAAACTTAGCTAAGGGAAAACCAGCTAAAGCTTGAACAGCAAACATCACAATAGAGATATTCACACCCAAACTATAAACAGCATTCACCAGCTTCTTATCATCCAAACCCCGTTGAACCAAAACAGTCGCAATCGCTGTATCCTTAAACAAACCCGAAAGAGTCGTCACAATCAACACCATACCCCAGACACCAAAGTCTTCAGGAGACAGCAAACGAGCCAAAAAAATCTGAGCAACCAACTGAGTAACTTTTGCAAAACCAAAACTAGCAGTCAGCCACAAACCGCTTGAAGCTATTTTTTTAGTGCTTATATGAGTCATTTTAAGGAGTTAAGAGTTAGGAATTAGGAATTAGGAATTAGAAAATAATATTAATATCAAACTTGAATAATTACTTATAATATACGGCTTGTAGTTGCGCTTTAGCGCCAAACATAAGAAGCGAAGACCGTAAAACTAAGAACATATTTTTCTTCATCAGCAATTAAGGTAACTTGATAACTGTTAACTGTAAATAACCGAATGCAAAGTTTTCCTTTTAGCCAATTCGATTCCTTTGTTTCCTAATTTTTCTCGTAGCTGCTTGTCTTTACATAACCGAGTTA
>CAKZYM010000611.1 GCA_937884685.1 uncultured Calothrix sp. | reverse complement strand
TTGAATCGTGTTACCAGCTTTGCTGAAATTACCTCGGATGTGGAAAAGCAAGCAATCTTAGAAGAACAATACGGAACAGTCGATAATATTGATTTCTTCGTGGGAATGCTCGCAGAAGATTTACTACCAGGTGCAAGTGTTGGTGAAAGCGTTGCTGCTGTACTATCACAACAATTTGAAAATCTACGAGATGGAGACAGATTCTATTATGAAAACGTCTTTAGTCCCGAAGAAATTACCGCAATAGAAAGCACTACTTTATCAGATATCATCAGTCGAAATACTGATACCACAATCATTCAAGACAATGCTTTTACTCTGATTAACCAAGGTAGCTCAGAATCGGAAACCTTGAACGGAGGATTGGGAAACGACACGATTTCTGGTAATGGAGGGGATGATGTAATTCTGGGAAATGCAGGTGATGATGTCTTTTCTAGTGACGATGGTTTTAGTATCTTGGATGGAGGTACGGGAGTCGATATTGCCGATTACAGTAACCTTGATCGGGCTATCATATTCGACCCCTTGGGAATCGTAGAAAAAGGTGTTGCTGGTGTCGATGAGGTTATCGATATTGAAACCATCCGAGGAGCATCCGGGCTAGAAAATACTATTGATGGTTTCTTTATCTCAGATTTTGATGCATCAATCACCGCTGATTTATCTTCCAATAGCTTAACCGTCAATGATGCTGAAACTATCAGCTCCTTTGATTTTACCGTCGAAAACTTCCAACACGTCATCGGAACATTCCAAGATGATGTAATTATCGGTAATGCTCAAAATAACATATTCAGCGGTGAAGGTGGTTTTGATGAAATCACCGGAGGTAGAGGTGCGGATACTTTCGTACTGGGAGACTCTGAAAACATCTTCTATCAAGGTAACGGTGATTTTGACTTTGCTTTCATCAGCGACTTTACTCCAGGAGAGTACATTATTCAATTAGGTGCTATCTCCAACGATTATTTATTTGATACCCAAGGAAATCAAACAACAATCGAAAGCTTTAGTTTAGACGGTACCTTTGACTTGATTGCAGTTGTAAATAATACACCAAACGGAATCAGCGATTCTGATATTAGCTTCGTTTAGACACCTCTTTAACCCTCTCTTTGACAAGGAGAGGGTGTGAGAAGCGCGGGTGAGGTAAACCAGTAACTTAAAAATACAAGGATTAGAAATATGCAATCCACAACTAATGCTCAAACAAACCAGAGTAAGCAATTGAAATCACAAACCCGATTTCTAGATTTTAAAGGAAAACAAAGCAAAATAATTCGTTCTCATGCAGCTTCGCAATTGTTATTGCTTCTCAATAATATGGTTTAAAACTTTTTGTAAATTCGCATTCTGATAAATCAACTTTACTTAATAACGGAGAAAAATACTAATGAACTTCATCAAAAACATTGCTTTGTGTGCATTAATTTACCTAACTATTTTCGTCACTGTTAGTCCAAGTACAGCCAATGAGTTTTTTGAATACGTCGTGGTTTCCTGGTAACTAATATTTTTTCAATTTCGATTATTTGTAGAGACGTAGCACTGCTACGTCTTTATCAGTTTATGGGGATAAACCAACCAATTAAAACTAAAGAAAAATTCAATTTTACAGTACCCTTCCAAAAAAAATGAATAGGTAAATTATCCCACGAACTATCACTTATTAGATGAATCGCAAAACAAAGAATACCATGTTAAATCCAGACTCCAGCATTCTAGCAAACTATTTAGGATTGATTTCTTTCTCAACCTTTACCTTCACGCTATTACCGACAATCATTAATCTAAATTGGCTCAATCAAATCAAAGCCGGAATCACCAAACATTTACTAAAATTTCGCAATATTGCATTAGCTATAGCTCTATTCTTTGCTTTAGTTCATGGATTATTGATGACTCAAAACTCTACAGTTGATTTCTTTTCTATCCAAACTTACTGGATTTATGCAGAAGGTGTTGCAACTCTCAATATTCTTTTGTATCTAGCATTTTCATTCAATGAAATTCAGGATGATTTTAAAAAGCTGAGATATCTAGCTTATGCATCAATATTGCTTTTATCATGTCATATTTCCTCAAGACTTGTTGACCATCCAAGCATTTCGTTATTCTTTCTAATTTCCGGTTTTGTATTAACTATTGCTTGGTTCGTAAACAAAATTAAACAGAAAAAACAATTATCGAATTAACTTCAAGCTGAATTTATTGACGTTATTTATGTAAATTTAAGGAGATAAAATGTTAAGTAAAGTATCCGAAAAAAGAATGCATACCATCAGATGGATATTGGTAATTGGATGGTTGTTGTTAATTTTCTCTCTATTTTATGACCCCATTACACATCATTTAACCAATCCCGAAAACTACTTATCCCCTTTCCGAGATGAACTGAAACCAGTTTTAGTACAGGGAAAATATTTACAAGGAGAAGCTTATCCAATTGGTGCAAGAGTGTTTTGGGGAATGGTTGTACCCAGCGCCATTATGATTGTACTTGTATTCGGACATGAAACTTGGCGGCGAATTTGTCCTCTTTATTTCCTTTCCCAAATTCCCCGTGCTTTAGGCTTAAAACCAAAATTGAATATCAAGAAAAATACTTGGTTAACGCGCAACCATTTTTACGTTCAGTTTACTCTGCTATTTATCGGCTTGAATTTCCGTATCCTATTCATTAACTCAGCACGTCTGGCTTTGGGCTTATTCTTGTTGAGTGCGATCGCAACTTCTATTACGGTAGTTTTCTTATACGGAGGTCGTAGTTGGTGCCATTATGTTTGTCCCTTCGGTGTCGTCCAAACAGTTTTCACTGGTCCCCGCAGCTTGCTAGGAAGTAACGCAACATCAGCACCATCCAAGAGTATCACCCAATCGATGTGTCGCACTGTAGGTGGAGCTAAGAACTCCGAGAAAAGTGCTTGTGTTGGCTGTAAATCTGCTTGTATGGATATCGACGCAGAAAAATCTTACTGGAACGATTTAAAAAAGCCAGGACGTAGATTTGTACAGTATGGTTACTTAGGATTGGTAATTGGTTATTTCGTCTACTACTGGTTATACGCGGGTAATTTGGATTACTACTTTTCCGGTTTCTGGACTTATGAAAAAAATCAACTTTCAACTTTGTGGAGTCCCGGTTTTTACTTATTCAATGAGCCAATTAATATACCAAAAATTGTTGCAGTCCCTTTAACTTTAGGTTTTGCAGTAATGTTGAGTTACTGGATTTTAAGCAAACTAGAAAAGCGATTACGTGTTTATTTCAAAAGACATAATTCAAACATAACCTCCGAACAAGTTTTACATAGAATGCTGACGGTTTGTACATTCATCGCTTTTAACTGCTTCTTTATCTACGGTGGAAGACCAGAAATTATGCGATTACCAACACCAGCACAACTATTATTTAATTCTATTGTGGTTTCAGTTAGTACAATTTGGCTAATTCGGACATGGGGACGTAGTTTTGAAGAATATCAAAGAGACAGTTTAGCATCAAGTTTCCGTCGTCAACTGTCTAAATTACCAATTAATATTTCGCAATTATTAAAAGGACGTTCCCTCGATGAATTATCATCAAACGAATTATTTGTCCTAGCTTCTGTTTTACCAGAATACCAACAAACAGACCGACAGCAAATTTATAAATCAATTTTGCAAGAAGGATTAACACTTTCTAACTTTTCATCTTCCGACAGTTTGGATATTTTACATGAAATACGCCAAAAATTAGGCTTAAAAGAAAGCGACCATTACGATTTACTATCAGAAATTAGCAGCGAAAACCCATCTTTAGTGTATCGGAAGCAAACATCAAATCCGCAGTTAAATCAGATGAAACAACTTGTTGATTCTGACTACGGAGTTAAAGATACGCAGCTAAGAACAAAATGCCCTAGTTAACACAACTAATCCGATAGATGCCCACTTTTTGTAAAATAATCGAGAAATCATGAAGCTTACTGTTTTCAATCCCAAACAAGGTTTTGTACAAGAAACATCGCTTGTTCCTTCAATTAATAAACCTCCTACTTTTTTAATTGGTAGACATCCCAACTGCGACTTAATTCTAAATACA
>CAKZYM010000610.1 GCA_937884685.1 uncultured Calothrix sp. | reverse complement strand
AACTAATGACTCCTTGCACAATCAAACAGTTATGCAGTTACCAGTTAACAGTTAATAGTTACTACTTACCAGCATCCCTTCGGCTAGGGTTCATTAGAAAGACTGGGTTGTATATAACCCTCTGTTAGTAGCTAGTTTATTGATGGATTTATCTCTTATGGTTCATTGATGATTCACACCCTACCCTAGGGGAACACCTTACGGTGAAAGGGTTAAAGCTGAAAACTGATAACTGTTCACTGTTCACTGTTAACCGTCGTCTTTCGTTCCAAAATTTCTTTTAAAACCAGGGTGACAAACCCCAAACAAGCAAGCAATACCGCAGCAGCGAAAGCAGTTTCCGTTTCATATTGCTTGTAAGCTTGCTCTACAAACAGCGGTAAAGTTTGAGTTTTACGGATAATATTGCCAGATACAACAGATATCGCCCCAAATTCGCCCATCGCTCTGGCATTAGTCAAAATTAAACCATAAAGCAAGCCCCAGCGAATATTCGGTAGAGTCACCCGCCAAAAAGTTTGCCATTGACTCGCACCCAAAGTATTCGCTGCTTCTTCTTGCGAATCACCGATTTCCTCTAAAACCGGAATAACTTCCCGTGCCACAAAAGGCATAGTAACAAAGGCAGTCGCTAAAACCATTCCTGGAAAAGCGAAAATCACTTTAAAGTTAATTGCTGACAATATTCCTCCAAACCAGCCATTTTGACCGTAAAGCAAAATCATCATCAAACCAGCAACCACAGGAGAAACAGAAAAAGGGACATCTAAAATACTCATCACAAAAGCCCTTCCGGGGAAACGATTGCGAGCCAGGGTCCAAGCCGCACAAAGCCCGAAAACTGCATTTATCGGCACCACAATCAAAGCAATAAGTAAAGTTAATCCCACAGCGCTCAGAAAATCATCAGTCGTCAGATAGCCGAAAAACTCTCCAAAACCACCTTTAAAAGCTTGATAAAAAACATTGATTGCCGGAATAAATAATACTAAACCTAAGTAAGTGATAGCACTGAGAATTAAAAGTCTCTTACCCATAATTAGATAGTAGTTAGTTGTTAGTAGTTAGTTGTTAGGAGTTAGGAGTTAGGAATTAGGAATTAAGAATTGTTAGTTATTAGTTAACAATTACGGATTAATAATTATCAATTGTTAGTTATAAAATTATTCATACTACTACAAATTACCAATTACCCATTACCAATTCCCAATCACAAATGCCCAATTCCTAATGCCCAATTCCCCATTATTGATACCTCTTTCCCCAAGCTTGTAATAGATTAATAACTAATAAAATTAACAGCGAAATTCCTAAAAGTACGGTACCAATTACCGTCGCACCAGGATAATCATATTGTTCCAAACGTTGAAAAATCAACACCGATGCAATTAAATCCTTGAAAGCAATATTTGAAGAGACAATTACAATCGAACCATACTCTCCCACAGCACGAGAAAAACCTAAAGCAATACCCGTTAATAAAGCCGGAAACAAAGGTGGAAAAATCACTTGCCAAAAAGTTTGAAACTTTGTCGCTCCCAAACTCCAAGCAGCTTCTTCTATGTCGTGTTCCATTTCTTGCAATACCGGTTGCAGCGCTCTCACGATAAACGGTAAAGAAATAAACAACATCGCGACAAAAACACCAAACCGCGAAAAAGCAACTTTAATTCCTAATGGTGCGAGCAAAGAACCAATCCAACCATTCTCAGAATACACATTAGCCAAAGTCAAACCCGCTACCGCTGTCGGTAAAGCAAAAGGTAAATCAATTGCTGCATCAACCAACCGCTTCAACGGAAAGTCATATCTAACAAGTACCCAAGCAGTTAATAAACCGAAACCACCGTTAACAACAGTCGCCACCAAAGCAGTCACAAAAGTGACATTATAAGCAGATAATGCCATCGGACTAGTAGCAATCCGCAAGAATTCGGTTAAACCCACTTGAGAAGCTTGTAAAAGTAAAGCTGTCACCGGAAGCAACAGCATGATAGTCAAATAGCCAATAGTAACTCCCCAAGGTAAAGAAAATTGGGGTATTTTGGATTTTGGATTTTGGATTTTGGATTTCGGATTTTGAAAATTAGATTGTGCAACAGACATTTTCAGTTATCAGTGAACAGTGAACAGTGAGAAGTTAAGAGTTAGGAGTTAGAAGTTAGGAAAACAACTGTAGTGGGAGCATCTTGCTCCCTTTTCTTATGCAATTACCAATTACCAATCCCCAATCTTCAATTCCCTATTACCTATTCCCAATCTTCCTCTGAATTGCATCAAAAGCTGCACCGTCAGCAAAAAACTTATCCTGCAATTTATCCCAACCACCTAATTCTTTAACAGTAAATAAGGTTTTAACAGGAGGATATTTTTCAGCAAATTCTTGTTTAACAACTTGATTTACCGGACGGAATCCAATTTTTGCAAATTCTCTTTGTGCTGCGGGGGTAAATAAATATTCGACGAAAGCTTCTGCTATTTCTCTATTCTCATGCTTCTCTACGTTTCTATCAATTACTGCGACCGGATTTTCAATTAAAATATTAGTTTCAGGAACAATATAATCACTCGGTTTACCTTTCAAACCAGCTAAAATCAATTCATTTTCATAATTAATTAAAACGTCTCCCTGCCCTTGATTAAAAAATGCATCGCTGGCTTCTCTTGCATCTCTGGGTAATATAGGTACGTTTTGATAAACTTTGCTGGTAAAGTCTAGCGCTGTATTTTCTTTTCCGGTTTCGGCTTGAGAACCATATAAAGCCAAGAAATTCCACCTTGCAACACCAGAAGTTTTCGGATTGGCTGTGATAATACTAATGTCTTCTTTTGTTAAATCTTCCCAAGTTTTAATTTGTTTGGGATTATCTTCGCGGGTAACTAAAGCAGCCACAGATTGAGTCACCATACTATTATTTGGTACTTCATTTTCCCATCCCGATTGAATCAATCCGGCTTTTTCAATTCTCTTCATATCCAAAGCCAAAGCTAATTCCACCACATCAGCATCCAAACCATCAACAACAGCGCGGGTTTGGGCACCGGAAGCCCCATAGCTTTCGTAAAATCTTACCGTTTGATTGTGTTTTTGCTTCCACTCCTGCACGAATTGCGGAATAATTTCTCTATAGGCTGGTTTGGTAACTGCATAGGAAACCAGCGTTAAATCAACTCGTTTAGAACTTTGAGCATTCGACGCAGAACAAGATACTAAAGAAACGCTCAAACCTAAACCTAATAAAAACAATAAAGCAAAACTTTTAATTCCCCCTCTTTTCGTCAAGCGGGCAACGAAGCGCAACAGCCCCATTTCAAAATTCCCTCATTAATCTACGGTAACTCGGTCAAGATACCGGGTTTTATATTTTTTATCGTAATACATGATGGGTAATGGATGGGCAACGGATGAAGGGATGGTAAAGAATAAGTTG
>CAKZYM010000609.1 GCA_937884685.1 uncultured Calothrix sp. | reverse complement strand
GATATGGTTTTTATGCGTAAAGGAGTAATTCAATATATAGAAGCTTCCGCACCTCCTTGTGTCAAAGAACCCTGTCCCACCTACGGTCCGAGAACCCTTATCGACCAAGTAATCGAATTGCGTTCCGGAAGAGCTGCTGAATTAGGTTTAAAAAAAGGTGATAAAGTAAAAATTAATTCTATAAAATCATTATAATTACTTAATACAATAAGAGGAGGTATTAGCTTATATAGCTTAATAGATATATAACAGATAGATAATTGAGAAAAAAGTATCAATAATAGTGGTATAAAAATAGGATGTGATGTTAAGATTTTCCTTGCTGCTAATTGACTGCTAATCCTCGCGAACCCAGGGTGAGTAAGAATTTAATAGATAATGCAAAAATCTTCCTTTTGGTGTACGTGTAAACAGTCGCAAATGGGGGAGTATAGGCTATGGAATCTTTGTTACAAGAAATGAAATTAGCTATCACTACTTAAGTAGAAAATATTAAACTCTTTTAAATTACGTGAAGTGCTACTTGAGACTATTGATATAAATCAAGCTAAAATATTTATTTCCCGGACATTCTCCTTTGTGACGCGGGCATTGGACAAACTGTACTTAACTGTTTATTAAGCAACCGTGCAGTGACATATGAATTACTGGCTACTAGCTACGGATGAACAATGGATGGATATATGACAATACACCCTACCCAAAGAGGTGAGATAAAAGTGACACAATCGACTTATTCACGCCTGATTCGTTTTTTACAAGATGATTTATCGATTTCTACAGCTTCTCTAGCGGTAGCTTTGCGACATAGCGAGCAAGACCCAGGTCCGCTACCAATGATTCTTTGGCAGTATGGTTTGGTAACCTTAGAACAGTTAGAGCAAATTTACGATTGGTTAGAATCAGCATAGGTAAAGACTTAGCAATAGGGAGAATAAAAAGATGTTGTTGCAAAGACTCCACTTTTTGCGAAGACTTCCAACGAATGTAGCTATATATAAATTAAAAGAGCGAGTTGAATGTTCAACTCGCTCTTTTAGATTTTGGATTTTGGATTTTAGATTTTGGGTTTTAGATTTTAGATTTTGGGTTTTAGATTTTAGATTTTGGATTTTGGATTTTTGATTTTTGATTTTGGATTTTAGATTTTGGGTTTTAGATTTTGGGTTTTAGATTTTGGGTTTTAGATTTAGAGCAAGAAATTATAAGTAATTTTTCCTTTCTATTCTCTACTCATTACTCGCTACTTGCTACTTGCTACTTTCTACTCGCTACTTTCTACTCGCTACTCGCTACTTGCTCCCTATTCCCCAAATAAATAATTTTTTTCCTGAGAATTAAATTTAATGGTATATTGAGTATCTATTTTATTGTTTTAACTATCTATACAATGAAAAAGTGGATTAGCAGTCCCGGACAAAAAACTGTTGTAGGGCAAATAGGAAATGTAGTTTAGTCGAAACGGCTATATGATACAGCGCTCCTCACACTTGGCTGTTAAAATACATTTTCTAGGCTCTCGTGGTAAATTACCCCGCGCTAAAACTTAGTAGAGTAAGGTAATTCTTTTATTGTTAGTATTGCCCTACTAGCAGTTACAGTAACTGCGCGTTACTCAGAAGCTGCAATTTGTCCGGAGTTAACGTGATTGATAGACCAACGGTGCGAGACTTCCATAGAAGAAACCTGACAAACTTGTTCCAACTGCTTTTGTTGGACGGCTGCTTTACGGAGAGTAATAATCAATTGATTTACCTGGTTCCGTAAATTGGGGTCTTGGTTAACTGCATTCATGGTTTGCCTTTCGAGCAATTGCAGCAGTAGTTCGTAATGAACCGGTGAAGGAAGTGGAATTTGCTCCATAAAGTTAAAAAGATGGTTGGTAGACTTGAGTTTTCCAAGGAAGCTCAAGAGTTTGTGATACATGAATTGTTACACAGCCAACAAGTGGATTGTTTGAAGTCCCAAAAAAGTTGATTATCAATTATGAAAATTTTCCGAACAAATTGGTAATTGATAAAGCTGGGTCTGGCTGTTTTACCAAAGATTCACCAATCAACACAGCAGTTGCACCACACTCAGAGACTAAACTTAAATCCGATGGGGTGTGTAATCCCGATTCGCTGACAACAAGGATGTTACGTTCTTGCAATTGTTTAGTCCTTGCCTGTAATAACTTACAAGTAGTTTGTAAGTCAACAGAAAAGTCTTCTAAATTACGATTATTAATACCAACCAAAGAAACACCATCTAGAGCTAAAACCCGGTCAAGTTCTTCTAGGGTATGAACTTCAATCAAAGGGGTGAGTTTTAGAGCATTAGCTATTTTGACAAAATATTGTAAATCTTTGTCGCTCAAAACTGCTGCAATCAACAATACTGCATCAGCACCACGAATTCTTGCATAATACATTTGGTAAGGATAAATAATAAATTCCTTACACAGCAAAGGTAAATCTACAGCAGCCCGGACTTAAGATTAATTATCAAAGCTACCTTGAAAAAACTTTTTATCTGTAAGTACCGAAAGACAGCTAGCACCACCTTTTTGATATTCAAGAGCAATTTGTACGGGGTCGAAATCTTCCCTTATAATTCCTTTACTAGGAGAAGCCTTTTTAACTTCTGCAATTAGAGCTGGTTTTGTTTTTCCTTGACGTAAAGCTGCTAAAAAATCTTTACTGGGTGGGACATTTTTCACCTGACGCTGCAAATCTTGTAAAGATTGCTTCTCGCGCATCTGGTCTACTTCAGCTTCTTTATACCAAATAATTTCTTCTAAAATATTGCTCGGTTGAGCATCAGCATCAGCAATTTGATACCGTAATGACATTACAGCAATATCGGGATTTGGGGGACGACGACGGATTTGCATGATTTTGGTAATTGGTAATTGGATTTTTTAAGTAGCAAGTAAAAAGTAGTAAGTAGCAAGTGAAGAGTAATAAGTAATAAGTAAATAAAAGCTGAAATTTAGGAAAGCTAAGCTATTGTGCATTTAAATTGTATATTTGGACGGGCAGGGATGCCCATTCCAGAAGACAACAATGATTTCAGATGATTTAATTTAATTACTCGCTACTCGCTACTTAC
>CAKZYM010000608.1 GCA_937884685.1 uncultured Calothrix sp. | reverse complement strand
TTGAAGTTGTAATGGTGCGTTGTAATTCAGACTGTACCATTAATTAATGGCTCCTGAGTCTAAGGTAGTGTTTCATAGGGAGTAGAGTTGAAATTCGTTACAAGTGTAATCAAAGAATTGAGAAAATGTATTCCCTATCAACATCATCAAATTTTATTATCTACTCCACATTAATCGGTCAGTTTTTGCATCTATTTCAGAGTTACCAATGAAATAAGCTCTAAATCTCGAATTGTGTAACTTATCTATTAGTTGCTGTTTGGAGAATAAGAAAAAGTTCTGAAGAACTTATGAAGAACAGGGTTATATTTACAAAAGCTTACAATTACGCTTGTAGACGTGAGATTAAGACGGTGAAAAGTATTATTGAAGAGGGAATAGTAAAAAAATATTATATTCCCAGTCCAGTGCAGCAGCAACTTGTGTAGCTAATGTGGATAAATCAAAAGGCTTAATAATCGCTGCGGTTACTCCAAATTCACTTAATTGAGGCAGTTGTTTATACTGCTCGGTAGTAGTTAATAAAATTATTGGAATTTGCTCAGTTGTCGGGTTATTTTGCAATTGCGATATGGTATTCCAGTCAAAATCAAATATAATCTCATTCAAATCCACAAGAATGGCATCAACCCGTTCAGTTGTAGGTTTGACAATCGCTTCAATTACGGAGTCTGTCGTCACAACTTCCCAACCTGGTATTGTCTCCAAGCTAAGCTGAGCTACTTCTTCAATTGCATCTTCATTTTCAATAACAAGTACGATACGTCGATGGTTCACTATTCATATTTACCTTATTAACAGGTTTGGACTGACTGTCTTTTGCAAGATATTGATTTATTTGTCTAATCAAACCCAGCTTTATCTTGTAGGGTAGGTAAAAAATATGAATAACCGATGAAGAATGTAGAATTGCAATCGATTCACCGGGGCGAACATTTTGATTTTAGTAGTAACCGATACAAAGAAGGCTGATTACAGGTATAGGTAGAGATTTAGTTACCTAAAGCAAGTAAGAAATTCCTTTTTAAGCGGCATATCAAATTGTTTTCTTACTAGTTTCTTCCTGCAAAAACGTGAGAAATGCCTTCACTTTGGCTGTCTGGCGTAAATCGACATGGGTTATTATCCATAAGGGTACATCCCATTCTTTTTTATGGGGCGAGATTTCAATCAGTTCAGGATGCTGAGTGGCTTTGTCAGCTGGAAAGAACCCAATACCAATTCCCGATAGTATTGCAGTTTCCAAGACAGTCACATCGGTACTCCGAAAAATAATATTCTTCTCGGGGATATTTTCTCGCATCCAGGTATTTATGTTAAATGGTGGTCCATAATTTAGATTGTCAAACCCCACAAAATAGTGTTCTGCAAAATCATCATCAGCTTGTGGAATCCCTTTACGGGAAACGTAGTCTGTACTGGCGTAAAGCCCCATATTTGTTGTGGTAAATGGCTGTACAACATGATCTTCAATCTCAGGTTTCGGACCTGCACGTAGAGCAACATGAGCTTCAGCGAATTCTAGTCGAAAAAGCTTCTCACTGGCCAGATAACGAACATAAATATTTGGGTATTGAGCCTGAAAGTCCTTCAGTAATGGGATTAACATTGGCGCAAGTACATACAAAGATGTCAAGATAAATTCACCACAGAGTCCCTTATTATCTGCTGTTGCGAGTTCTGCAAGCCGATTAAATTGTGCATCTGCCGCTCGGCCCATACGCATTAATTCCAGACCTAATTCTGTAGGGGTATATCCGCGTGAATGGCGCAGAAAAATTTTTGCTCCTAAAGCATCTTCTAAAGTATCGATGTGGCGAATAACGGTGGCTCGGTGAATACGCAAGACTTCGGCAGCAGCGCTGACGGTTCCTAAACGTGCGACCTGGTAAGCCGTTCTAATCTCATTCCAATTATCCATTAATTCACCAGAAGCAAAATCCCATATCGTACATATTAATGGAATTTATAACAATGAAAGCATCATCCCAAGCAGTGACGGTTTCTAAACACGCGACCTGATCAGCCGTTCTAATCTCATTCCAATTATCCAGCTCAGCTAGCTTAGCAAAATCGCACACCTAATGTGCATATTATTGGAATTTACAACAATTTTGCAACATGTCAAGATAGTTTGGGTAACTGAGTAACATTACATAGAAATTATCTCAGAAACAATCAATCACCACGGAAAAATCAAGATTCTTAAGCGTGGAGTCAGGTTTCCCCCCAAAACGAAGTCGATTTTTTTCAAGCATTAACTGAAAGTGAGAAATTATAGGAGGTCAAAATGCTTTTAGAGACTCATATGCTCGGAGAGCTTTACGCTACCCGCTATCGTGGAAAAGAACCGAAATACGCCATCGTCATCTCCCATGGCTTTGCCGCACATGGTGGGATTTACGATGCGTTTTGCACTTATTACGCTGAAAAAAAAGGTGCGGATATTTGGAGTTACGATGCTCCCGGTCATGGACAATCGACACGCAGCACTCGGCCACGCGGGCAGTTTGAGTTTGCCGAGTGGGTGCAAGCAGGTGTAGATTTTGCTACTCATGTTAAGCAAGAAACAGGGCTTCCCGTCTTTTTACTCGGGTCAAGTTTTGGCGCTGCTGCTGCCTACTCTTGTCTCTACTCTGAGGCAGCTACCGCCACGATCATCATGGGGTCAGGCATGATTCCAGGTGGCCCCTTCACCGCCAAGATTAGAGAACCTTTGAAATCTGAAGCGGTTCAAACTGTTCTCAAGGCTTGCGGGCGAGGTGCGCGGATCGATGTTGATTTAACCTTCGACCTTGATGAAGACTACGGCCTAGACGGTGCTGGCGAGATGAAGCATTCTGACCCCTGGAACACTTGGAGTTACGACCTGGCATCTTCGGCATCGGTGATTCCCTACGATCCAGTCGTCCCCAATG
>CAKZYM010000607.1 GCA_937884685.1 uncultured Calothrix sp. | reverse complement strand
ATATTAGTGATCGCGATAAAAGTGACTGCTTTCACAAAATCGCGTTGCTCCCGTTCACTGTTCACTGTTTGACTCGCTGTCACTACCTGAAACCATCACAGTTTGCTGATAAAGCGTTACCGTGAATGTAACTGTGGAACCGAGTCCTTCACCTAGACTGTAAAAATGAACTTCACCACCCATTGCTTCTACTAATTTCTGAGATATGGTTAATCCCAAACCGGTACCACCATATTGACGAGTTCGAGAACCATCAACCTGGGAAAATAATTGAAATAATTTATCTTGTTGGTCTAAAGAAACACCTATCCCTGTGTCTACGACTCGTACTTTCACCATGCCGGGAAATTCTTGGTCTTTGAATATCACTTTTTTACGGACTACGTCAGCAGTAACGGTTATATGCCCTTCGTGAGTAAATTTGATGGCGTTTCCAACTAGATTTATCATTACCTGTTTGAGACGAAGGTAATCGCTATATACAAGTATTTCATCATTTGTTCCAGGTAACTGCATTCCGAAGCTGAGATTTTTGTGTTCTGCTTGTAGACGCATGAAGTTTTCGACATCACCGAATAACTCATCCAGTTTTACCGGACTAAGTTCTAACTCCATCTTACCTGCTTCTATTTTGGCAAAGTCTAAGATGTCGTTGATAACTTCTAGTAGGTGTATGGATGATTTATGAGCTTCTTCGAGAAAAAGCGCTTTTTCTTCTTCATCATCCGCCATTCCGTCTAAAATTAACTTTAAAAAGCCAATCATGCCGTTTAATGGGGTGCGGATTTCATGAGACACGTTAGCAAGAAATTCACTTTTGAGACGGGAAGCGTCTTCTGCTTGTTGACGTGCTAATTCTAATTCTTTGTATAAAGTCGCATGAGCAATTGCAGTACCAATTTGGTCTGCTGCTTCTTTGCTTAATTCAAGCTCTTTTGCGGATAAGTAAGAGCATTCTTCATTCAAACTCAATGCTATCAAGCTATTTGGCTGTTCTTGATGAGAAGTAGCAACTATTAAAAGTCTTTGAGTTGGAAATATAGAATCTGACCCTTGGTCTACTATGACAGGCTTAAGGGTATTTAAAGCTTGAGTAAAACCAAATTCAGTATCTATATTTATTTCGGTTCCCAGCATTGATTTTACGTTTGGCTGACATGATTGAGCAATCACACGTATTTTTGATTGACCGTAGTAAGGGCAAATGATACAAAAATTTGGCTGTAAGGTTGTGCCTAAACTATCAACGGTTTGCTGCCAAATAATATCTAAATCAAGAGTTCGTCGGATATTTCTGGTGACATTGTTAATCAGTTTCTGGTATTGCTGCGAGCGTATATCCTCATCTAAATTCCTCGATTTCGGCAGTAGTTGAGTTTGACTTTTGCTCGCTTGAACCTGTAATAATCTTCCCATAACTAGAACAGAAGTGGCAGCATTGCCCAAAGCTGGCATTATTGGAGTTATCAGCAATTCCAATTCAACAGCACCTTGCGGAAAACGAAACCAACATTGGCACTTTTCAGGAACCAAAGTCGTTAAAACTTGCTCTAATCGCTCAAAATAGCCCGCCTTATCAATGGGAACGAAGCTTTCCTTACTTCCATCATCGTTAATAACATGTTCTAACGTTAATCCCAAACGTTCGCTTTGCTGCCAACAAAACTTGAGGTAACGTCCCGTTCCATCCTGAACGTACACCAATTCGGCTCCCAAAGAAGCCAATGCATCAGTTCGATTATTTACAGATTGTGTGTGGTCGGACAATAAATGCGGTGGTTCAGAATTCGCAGCAATACTCATGACTGGATTTAAATAGAAACAGTATGACCCAAAGAAGTTGTGCTAATAGCTGCTTAAAGTGTGGCATAAATTTTTACAGCTTTAGCATACTTGCTTGGGATTTTTATTGTATTCCTCGAATCAGTCACAATAAATTATATTTTTTAACTGTTCCGCTAATCGTTCCACTCACCGCGAGGTGGAACTTTGATTCGATGTGGGGTGCGAGTCAGTTCGTCATCCCTAGGAACATCGCCGCGCAACCACTGACGCAGCGCCACTTCAATCACTTTTGAGGGGTCATTACTTAGGTGACTAATTTTTTCTAGCAATTCAGAATCCAAGCGGATAGCAACTTCCACCTTATCGGATAACATATTTTCCGCATCAGTAGGTCTTTCTTTCATATTCATGGCTAATATTCTCTCTGCGCGTTCGTTATTTATCCTAAAGCTAGGTCTACCAATTTTGAATTTTGCGGAAAAGTTGAGCCAGCCAGGTGTTGGGGTGTAGATGCTCTTCCTTGTTCACCTTGATGTACGGCTCAGTTTGGGGAAAATAGTCTTCCCCCAACTTCTCTTCCCAAAAACTCCCAAGACAGATTTTCGATTTTGAATTTTTGACCTAGCTGGAACTAGGAACAGCAAACCATTCATCATCCAAAATCCGCCGATGCTCTTAGTTTGAAGGACGTAAACCTACACCCTCCCAACTTTGTGCAAAATCAATCTAGGATCTAATTTTTTCGGTCAAGCAGTTTTGTCTACAATTAAGCTGAAAGAATATTAAATCACCCAACCGCCACTGCTTGCTACCCTATTGTCGAATCATCCATGTTTATTTTACGCTCCAACGATAACAATACCAGTATGTTTTGAT
>CAKZYM010000606.1 GCA_937884685.1 uncultured Calothrix sp. | reverse complement strand
GGATGTATGCGGGAACCGGATAGCTGCAATGTTGAATATGTAACTGCTCCATTTGGTAACTACGAAATACTTTTATGTGGGTTATTGAGTCCTCGCTTAAAGCTAAGAAAATATCTTCAGAAATTAGGTGACTATACCTTAATTCCTGGAAGTACTTTATCTTTAGGGGGAAGTAAAAAGTTTTTCCGCTCAGACCCAAATAATCCCTATCACGATTACATTGAAAATACCTATGGAACTAAGGTAGTTACTGCTAGCGTTCATATAAATGTAGGTATTAATGACCCTGAAGTATTAATGCGGGCTTGTCGGATTATTCGCTTAGAAGCACCTTTATACTTAGCTTTAAGTGCCTCATCTCCCTTCTTAGATGGCAAAGCTACAGGATATCATTCTACTCGTTGGAGTGTTTTCCCACAAACTCCTTCACATGTGCCTTTATTTACAAGCCACAAGCATCATATTCGCTGGACGGAAGAACAGCTTGCATTGGGAACTATGCAGAACGTGCGACATCTGTGGACCTCGGTTCGACCGAATGGTGATAATCGTCCCTACGATTTAAATCGTTTGGAGTTACGAATTTGCGATTTAGTCACCGACCCTATCGCATTATTAGCAATTACAGCTTTATTAGAAGCGCGTTTACTACAGGTAATTAATAATCCAAATCTTGACCCGTTGGTTAAAAGTAGCTTTACGAGCGAAGAATTAATCGCTATTACACTTCAAAACGAAGCTGCTTGTGCAGAGAACAGCTTGGACGCTAAGTTAATTCATTGGACTGATGGAAGAACCATTACTGCTAGAGATTGGATTAACGAACTTTACGAACCAGCAGCAAGCATTGCCAAAAATAACGGCTTCGGATGCTTTCTTTCACCTTTACAGAAAATTATCCGTGAAGGGAACCAAGCACAGCGATGGCTGCAACTTCATCGATTAGGTTTCAGCACTGGTAATGTAATTACTCAAGCAATTAATTCAATTCAGGAGCGAGAACTGGAGCTTGAGGATAAATTATGTTCTTCCTTAGCGGCTTAATACCATTCTCTTTTTTTTCCAAAAGATGGTATATTTTCCGGAAACATCAAAATTTGTCATCCAAAAACTTTACTATCTTTTTACATTTCCTTTAAACACTCTTCATATATGGCTTTGAGAAGCATTATTACCAGTTTAATTTTTTTTATTGATTGTTATGGGTTGGTAATTATTAAAAAAAACTATATGTAGGTTCTACCCTAAGATAGTTTTGAAAAACAAATACATTGTTTTTTGATAATACATCTACCTAATTTCTGATGCCACAAATAGTTATAGTCCATCCGCAAATCCCCCCTAATACAGGTAATATTGCTCGTACTTGTGCTGCTACAGGTACCGAATTGCATTTAGTTGGACCGTTAGGTTTTGAAATCAGCGACCGTTACTTAAAACGCGCTGGTTTAGATTATTGGCCTTATGTAAAGCTGCACAACCATGAATCTCTAGAAGCATTCAAATCCTTGCATCAGCAGGTTGGAGGAAGACAGTTAGGGTTTAGCGTCCGGGGTAATTTAAATTACTCTGAATTTGAATATCAAGAAAATGACTGGCTGTTATTTGGCAGTGAAACTGCTGGTTTACCAACCAATGTTTTATCTGATTGTCATGAAACCCTTTACATTCCGATGAAAGAACCCAAGGTTCGCAGCCTAAACCTTTCTGTAAGCGTTGCTATAAGCTTGTTTGAAGCTCGCCGCAAATTGGGCTACATGAAGTAAGTAAAGCTGCTTAAATTCAAATATATACTGCGTGGGTACGCCACTTAAGTAATAATACTCTTTAAAGCAATAAGATATTGTGATAGATTTTGCTAACTAATTTGTCGATAGAGTAAATACTTA
>CAKZYM010000605.1 GCA_937884685.1 uncultured Calothrix sp. | reverse complement strand
CCATCATTACTTCCATTTGTACCAATTTTGAAAGGGGGAGATAATGAGTCTACAATCAAAGAAGCATTACAACTTTTGCGTGAAGATGAAAATTTAAACCAACTTGAGACCGTTCTAGCATTTTTTGCTACTTTTGTGTTAGAAAGCGCAGTTGTTCGAGAGATAATGAGGTGGGATATGGCTGTTTTACGCGAATCTCCTTGGTATCAAGAAATATTACGAGAAGGTGAAGCACGTGGTGAAGCAAGAGGTGAAGCACGAGGAAAAGTAGAAGGAAGAGTAGAAGGAATAGTATCGAGTATAAAAACTGCTATAGAAGCAAAATTTGGCGAGCAGGGATTGGATTTAATGTCTCAAATTTCTCGAATTAGTGACTTGGATAAATTACAAGAAGTTTTACTGACTGTAATTAATGCGAATAATGTTGAGGAAATACAGCAACTTTTGTCTTTCTATAATTTATTTAAATAAAAAATTGATTCCGTTGTTGTGATATTTTTTTAGTCCGTTTTAATAGACTTATGCTCCACCGCTTGAGGTTTGCAACTTCAAGCGGTTCTTATATATTATTAATCATCAATTTCCAGACAACTGGATGTAGAATTATGACTCCTTATAAGTCTCAAAATTTGTATGATGCGGCCAACCATCAGAACAGGGCGAAAAATACAAGCGTTCTCTATCATAATCTTCTTTACCATTGATGATCAGACCTCTTTCCCAACCAGCCGACATAGACTGCCATACTTTCTGCCCGTGAATCGAGTCAGCATTATAATCTCCTTCGATAATATATGCAAAAGGAGATCTTTCACCCCTAACAACAAAATAATCAGAAGGTTTCCCATCAGTGCCACTGGCCCAAATTGGCTCATTAGTGTTGTTGTAGAATACCAGGTTTCCATCATTTTGATAGATAAGTCTATATCCGCTTCTGGTTGTCCAGGAAGTACCCTTGGGGTAGAACAACTCACCTTCGCCTGGTTGTAGCCAAATTATCATAGGTAGACTTGGAAAAAACTCATGTGAGCCTTCCTGTGGATCTTGATCCCAAATATTGCCACCATATCTGGAACGTACAACGTCGCCATTATTGACAATCCAAGATAGGTCATTATTCGCGAAAAAATCTACCACAAGGTTGTCTTTGGTTATGACAAGTTGAATATAAGACACCTCACTACTTAGAAGAGATCCAATACCACTGGGCGAGCAGTAGTCTAAAAATGAAGTGGAGCTAACGTTTGCCGATTCACCAGGAGAGATGTTTTTTGTACTGTCCTGGAAACTTGAAAAAATTTTGTTTGCTTTATCGCGTGCCTCATTTATCTCACCTATACCACCATAGATTTCATGGGCCTTTTCAATCACCTTCCCAGAATATTTTAAAACTTTTACCAGATCGACGACATTCTTGATTGTTGTAACAAATTCTACTCCTTCCATTACTTCCATTGCTGCTCCTAAAATATCTAATCCTGGAATGCAATCTAGGGTTGTGTCGATCAACAAATCAGCTATCTGCCAGTAAGGATTTGGCGCAACTAAAACATGAATATCTGAATTAGTATTGTTAGCTATGTAAATATTTTGTCCCATTATTCTTTACCTTTAACTTTTTTAGGATGAGATTAAAATTATCAAACCCCTAACCCTTTTTCAATAGAAATTTAGGGAAACTAAATTTTAGCTTGATAATTGCAAGGGTTTGAGATGAATTATCAGATAGGTCTAATATGGTATAACAATTATGTACTCGTAAGAACCTTCCTCTATGACTTCAAACTCAAGTTCTTTTGGCACTCTGATATTATATTTAGACCTTAGTGTATCTTTAAGATTAGTTAACAATCCGTACATTAGTTCAGTATCTTGAAAAGCATCTCTTAAGATAAAGTATTCTATTTCAGTTCTGTCTAATTCTTGAAGAGCCCGATGAATTTCACCCGAAGGTAATTTAATGTCTTTAATTTGTTTAGCAATACTGATGCGATCAAGACTATTAGGAAGAACAAATTTGTAATGCTTTGAATCTTCAAAAAATACTCTTAAATTAATTGATTCCGGAATTGCTAAATTTAAGTAAGTTTCAATTGCTGAACGCGGATTTTTATGTAAAGCGATTCGGAAAGCTAAATCTTGTTTACTTTTATCAATAATTTGGCGATTAAACTCAATTCTATCGGTGCCAAATGTACACTTTCTGAAAACATTAAGTTTTTCTCTATCAAAACTTGAAAGGATTTTTATTCGGTCATTATTAATAATATATTTAGTTGTAGTAAAGATATTTCTGTATGGTATTTTCCATTCTTTAAATACAACCTCTCTATCAGCAATCGCATTCGGGTTTAGAATATTTCCAACTCCGTCATCTTTAATTAACTTTTTGCAAAATTCCTCGGTAGGTGTTTTGCCATTTAACAATAATTCTTCCTCATAGATATCAGCGTTATAATATCCCTTGCTATCTTTATCACCTAGATCGTACCAATGAAAGACACTTTGTTCGGATTTAATCTTTTCGTGTATTAGCTGTTTAACATCTGATTCGCCCTTAACAGGTCTTGAAACTGGATTATGACTGGGATAATAGGTTATTTCGCAAGCTATAGATGCTAAATACTTCCATAATCTTAACTCTATTCCCTCAACTGCTGATGTTCTAATTTTATTAAACTCAACAGAGACTTTATTTGGAATATTAATTTCAGCTAATTCTCCTACCGTTACCTTTTGATTAGTAGTAGGATTTGTAAATTCAACTTGCCAATAATTTTAGCTTTTTTCTGCGTAAAAAGCATAGAAATCTGAAGCAACTGTAAAATTTTTGTTAAAGCGATCCCAAACATTGGCAAATTGTGTGTTCAGAGATTGTGGTGTATCAGTCTCAAACATCTTATAGATACCTGACAAAACAGTGTAAGCAGTTTTAATTTCAGGCTGACCAGTCGCAGTACTTACACCGCTAATAGCATATCCTAACAAGTTAGACATCATTTTCTGAGAAGTATCCTCCTCAGATGGTGCTGAGAAAAGATTGATTGCTTCATTTAATTTATCTTGACTAAAATCATGTATTGAATCTTTAAGATTGCTCAGTCTCCGCAAATTTTCTTTGACCTTTTCAATTTGTTCTGATGTAGGCATAGTTATCCTTTCTGAGAATGATTAGTTAAATATAGCGGTTTTCAGTTGAATTGAATACAAACGCGGTAAACGCTAAAGCGCAACTAAGAACCTTACCTTCCTACACATCCTCAGCAGCACGTAAAATCAATTTCCGAGCCACGGTTTGAGTACCAGTATGCGCGAAGTAATTGGTAGCCTGATCTAGAAAAGCTGCGACAAAATCTAATTTATCGTCAGAGAACTCTATAAATCCATGCATGTGATTTAAAACTGATTGTGGTGTTAAACCCGCAGAACTAACTAGATTATCCATCCACCCAGAAACTGCGGTAAAGGTTGAATCGATAAAGCCTACTTTGTCGTCGCTAGGAATCGATTCTGCAATGGCTCCAAAAGCGGGATTTTTTTGTAGCGCGTCTTTTCCTTTAGAATTAAGGGTATCGTGAACTTTTTCCATGAAGTCTGGACCTAAAGGAAGCAAGCCATCGATACAAACTAAAGCAGCCATCCGCATTAGGGAAGCTCCGCAGTAGTTTTCCCGTAATTCAGATACAAACTTTCCAGGGTTGAGTTGAATCCCATTGAGTTTGGAATAAGCGATTAACTCAGCGACTATTTTCAAGCTTAAATCAATAGATTGAGTTGTATCTGCTTGAGGGGTTATCTTATTTAAGAAGTTAAGGAAACCGATTTTTTCACCAATCTTGTTAGCCATAGCAGCAGCACCCAAAGCTCCGTCGGCACTTTCCACAAGATTGTAATACCACATGGCTCCCTGATAGCCGTTATCCTTATCGTTATATAGCTCAATCATTCGATTGCGGATTTGCATAACTGTGTCTGCATCGTTTGCTCCGGTTATAACTGAAATCGTTTTGTCACAACCGACGACATTATCCCATTCTCCAGGTACGACAAAATCCAAAGCCTTTAGTGTCTTTACCGTTAGGTTGTCTGATGGTAGTTCGTCGAGTAGTTCAATAACCGAATCGCCCATTCTTATTTACCCCTTTATGTATTTTTTTACTTTATAATGTCGCCTTAATTTTGATTGTCTTAAAACTGAGATGCGGACAATCTTTTCTGATTTATTTGATTTACAAGAATAATTGTATAACAAAATTCATTTGGCGAAAGAAAAAATTCTAATAAGTTATGTATATATTTCTATTCAATAATTTGTTTATTTTAAAAACATGAAAAATAGGATACATAGTAATATTTAATAATTCATAAAAGTAAGAAAAGTAAGAAAAGTAAGATATTTAATTTTACAGAAACATACTTTAAACCGTCATATTATCGATTTAAAGAGATATTAAAAATGATTTCCTCAATCAAATCTTGATTTTCTTCGCTTTCCCCTTGTTTAAGATATTCGATCGCAATTTTCCCTGCTGCTGGTTGCTCTCTAGAAGCTGTAAATAATAGCTCTACAATTTGACGAAGCTGAATTTTTTCTAATTCCTTAGTGGTAAAAATTGGTAAGGTAATAGCTGCAATTACTAATCCCAAAATTGGAGGAATAACGGGAATCCACCAACCAATATTAAATACCAGATACGCAACTCCTATTAATCCTGTTACTGCTATAATAATTACCAAGAATACAATATAAACAGACTTCCAACGCCAACTTAATACAGCACCCATCCCACACCACAATAAAATCCACAGCCATTCTATAGGTTCCCACCACACCCTTAACATCGGCTTACCTTCCAAAGCAGCACTCAATATTTGACTGACGATGTTTGCATTAATTGTCACTCCAGCCATTTGTTGGGGAAATCCAAACAAATTAGTGCTGTAAGGTGTTTGAAACAAATCGTTGATGCTTTCAGCAATTGAACCTATCAAGACTACGCGATTTTTGATTGCTTGTGGTGGTATTCTATCGTTTAATAAATTTGTAATCGAAAAGTTCTCAAAACTTTCTATAGTGCCATGATAGTTAAGTAATATTTGGTAGCCACCTGTATCTGCGCGAACGTAACCACCATCGTTAGATTGAAAAGGATTTAATACTGTTTTTCCCAGCTGTATATGATGGGGATTATTTTTCTGAGGTTTTGGTGTAATACCTTCCGATTTCAAATAATCTAACGCTAACCGCAGACTGAGATTATAACGTACTTTAGTTTTGCTCGAACCCACTGTAAGCAAAGCTCGACGTACTTTTCCATCTGCATCTAAAACTTGGTCGGCTAATCCTACTTGTCCCAATTTATCTAAAACTGGTGGTGGTGCAACTTTAGAACCGACAAATTTTTCAATTCCAATTAAATTAGGGGTAGTTTCAAAAATTTGCGTTAATTCATCATAGCCCGGATTTACTGGTAAATCTCGGTATAAATCAAGTCCTATGTTTCTGGGATTATAGCTTTTTAATTTATTAAGTGCCTGGGCTAAAATGTTATCGGGAATTGGATACTGTCCAATTTGTTGTAAATCCGGTTCGTCAATAGTTATTATAACGACGCGAGGG
>CAKZYM010000604.1 GCA_937884685.1 uncultured Calothrix sp. | reverse complement strand
TTTATATATGGAGGTCGTCCGGAACTTCTTCGATTACCTATTGTCTTACAATTATTATTTAATGCTGCTGTAGTATTAGTTAGTGCTTTGTGGTTAGTTCGTAATTGGAATTATAGTGAGGAAAAGTACAAAAAAGATAGTTTAGCTCATAGTTTTCGCCGTCAGCTTGAGAAGTTACCAATTGATTTATCTTCATTGCTAAATCAACGCTCCTTAAATGAATTAACATCGGACGAATTATTTATTCTTGCTTCAGTAATACCAAAGTTACGAGAAAAGGAGCGCTGGCAAATTTATAAAGCAATATTTCAAGATGGTTTAGTAAATAATACTTTTACATCTGCTGATAGTTTTGAAATGCTAAAGCAAATACGCTCGAATTTAGATTTAAAAGAAGAGGAACACTATTCAGTTTTATCACAAATAATTAGTGAAAATCCAGATTTGATGTTAACAAATCAATTCAATCAAAAGAGTTCTGTCACTGCAAAAATATCTCATAAAAACAATCATATATCTTCACAGGCAGACCAGCCAACATTAATTAGACGCAAAAGTCATTAGGAAATAAAAGGTATCTCAAATTTTTGATTTTATACTATGTTAAGGCAGTATATCCTTAAGAATATGTCGGAAGCTCGCTCTAACTACAGATTTTTTAAATTGGAATTTTCTTAACAATAATGAGTAATTTATAAATTATGAAGCTTAAAGCATTTAATCATGTAACAGGCGATTTTCTAGAAACAACAATTGTATTTGAAGAACAAAATCCATCTAAATGTTTAATTGGTAGACATCCGAATTGTGATTTTATTCTTAATAGTCCGGAAGTCAGTCGGGTACATGGTCTTATTCTGTACCAGCATCAAGCATATTACTACATCGACCTTGCCAGTACAGATGGCTCTCGTATTAATAATAAACCTGCTGCTGTCAACGAAAGCTTTCTAATAGAAACAGGTGATGGGATTCGGATTGGTGATTTTTTTGTTTTCATGGAATTTGAAGAAATAAGTGCGGAATATGATAGTGATATTTTATTAAATTCGGAAACTCAGATAGCTTCAACTAAAACTCTAATTCCGCAGCAGTCTCAGCAGAAAGAGACTATAGTCAAATGTATTAAAATTATTGACGAAACAGAAGATACAAAAACTTTTTGTTTGGTTGCACAACCGCCTATTTTATTTAATAGTACATCATTTAATTATAAACCGGGACAGTTTGTAATTTTAGATTTAGAAATAGAAGGTAAACCAATAAAACGTCCTTATTCTATTTCCTCAAGCCCTTCACGACCTTATAATTTAGAAATAACTGTTAAGCGAGTTTCTTCACCAGTCAATCAATCAGAATTATCTCCTGGTTTAGTTTCTAACTGGTTGCACGATAGCTTCAAAGTTGGGGACAAACTCAAAATAAGCCCTCCGATGGGAGATTTCAATTATTTTGAAAATTCTCATAAAAAACTTTTATTCATCAGTGCTGGTAGCGGAGTTACACCTTTAATGTCTATGTCTCGCTGGCTTTGCGATACTACTTCTGATTTCTCGCTCATTTTTATATACAGTGTTCGCACGCAACAAGATATTATTTTCCGAGAAGAGTTAGAATTTATGGCTGCGAAATATTCTAATTTTAAGTTAGTAATTAATTTAACCGGCAAGGAATTTGATTTAAATTGGTCTGGATATAGGGGCAGATTAAATGAGACAATGCTATCAGAAATAGCTCCCGACTTTAGAGAGCGTGCTGCTTATGTTTGCGGCTCTGAAGGTTTTCTTGAAAGCGTTCAGACTGTGCTAAAAGAGCTAAATTTTCCGATGAATAAATATCATCAAGAAAGTTTCGGTTTATCGTCAGGAATTAAACCCGCTTTTACATCTCCGATTACTGATACTTCCCAAAAAGGTGTTGTAGTTTTCAGCAATTCCAAACGAGAAGTAGTTTGCTATGCGGACGAGACTATTTTAGAAGCCGCTCAAAGAGAAGCCATCGACTTACCTTACGGCTGTCAAATGGGAGTATGCGGTCGGTGCAAATTACGTAAATTTTCTGGCAGTATTAGTTATGATAATGACTTTGAATGCGAAGATGATTACGTTCTTACTTGTGTTGCTAAAGTTAATGAAACTGTAACTATCGAGGGGTGAAAATAGTTAACAGCGTTTCACTTACTCCCTACACCTTTATGAGAAAATTAGTAGTACTCAAACTTGATGGTGATTTACAATCGCAAATGCGGGTGTCGCTGGAAATTGGTTACGAAGGGGCACGTCCTAATACTGAAGTTACTTGTACTTTACCTGCTATACCCCAGATGGTAAAAGCAATTGATGAATGGTACTTGCTTTATGAAAGTTTGAATCAATTTACCCGTATCAAGGTTAATAAAATCGTTTACGGTTCTCTGTCCGAGAATAGACAAAAATGCTATGAAAAAGCCTGTGAGTTACGTAATTTTCTGAATCAGTGGCTTTTGTCCGATTCGTTTCGTCCGGTTCGCGAGAAATGGCTGAAATATTTAATGCCATCGGAAGAAATACGAGTGTTAATTAGCACTAATAATCTACAGCTAAAAAAACTTCCCTGGCATTTATGGGATTTAATTGACCGGGACTATCCTAAAGCTGAGGTTACTTTGAGTGCTTATAATTCCGAGCAGATACAGATACCTCAGACATCTATCTATGGAAAGAAAATCAAGATTTTAGCAATTTTAGGTAATAGCGATGGTATTGATGTTAGACAAGATAGACTATTATTGGAAAATTTGAAGAATGCAGATACAACTTTTCTAGTACAACCTCAGCGACAAGATATAAACGAACAGCTATGGAATCAAAATTGGAATATTCTGTTTTTTGCAGGTCATAGCCAAACAGAAGGTGATACAGGTAGGATTTATATTAATCAAGAAGACTGTCTGACGATTGCAGAGCTTAGGTATGCTTTGAGGAATGCTGTTAGTAATGGTTTACAGTTAGCGATTTTTAATTCTTGCGATGGATTGGGATTGGTTTGCGAGTTACAAGATTTGTACATTGGTCAAATAATTGTGATGAAGGAACCTATACCGGATTTCCTCGCTCAACAATTCTTAAAGTATTTTCTGACCACTTTTTCTGCTGGAGAGTCTATATATATTGCTGTTCGTAAAGCTAGAGAAAAATTACAAGGTTTAGAAGCAGAATATCCCGGTGCTAGCTGGTTACCTATAATATGCGAGCATCCTACAATCAAACCGATGGAGTGGAAATTACCGGTTAATTCTTCTTGGAAAAGCTTGAGGAAATTGCTTTTAGCGAGTTTATTGATAACAAGTTTGGTTGTGGGAGTGCGACAACTGGGATTTCTGCAAAAATGGGAATTGCAAGCTTATGATTTGTTAATGCGATCGCGTCCCGATGAAGGACCTTCAGAAAGGTTGTTGGTGGTGGGAATTAGAGAAACAGATTTTCAGCTACCGGAGCAAAAAGACAGAAAAGGGTCTTTGAGTGATAGTGCGTTATATAAATTATTACAAAAGCTTGAACCTCACCAGCCCAGAGTTATAGGGTTGGATATCTTTCGGGATTTTCCGGTAGACTCCGAGCAACAGCAATTAAAAACTCGATTATTAAACAGCAATAGGTTTTTTGCAATCTGTCATGTAGGGGAACCAACCGGAGAGTCTCGGGGTATCGCTCCTCCCCCGGAAATACCAGAAAAGCGTCTTGGTTTTAGTAACGTTCTCCTCGATGATGATGGTGTTTTACGTCGCTACATTTTATCAATGGATGTACGCAGTAGCTCAAGTTGTCCTGCTACCTGGTCTTTTGGTTTCCAATTAGCACTAGATTATTTAAAATATGAAGGAATTACACCTAAATTTCAGCAAGGAAATTGGCAGATAAATGATATTATTTTTCCACGTTTAAAAGAGCTTAATGGCGGCTATCAAACAGCAGATACTTGGGGAAATCAGGTATTACTAGATTATCGCTCCTATCGCTCTCCCAATCAAATTACTGATATCGTTTCTCTCGAAGATGTCCTAGCAGATAAGGTTACCCCAGCACAAATAAAAGACAAAATTATTATTATTGGTGTAATGACTTCAACTTCCAGCGACCATTTTCGTACTCCTTACAGCGACAATTTAGCACCAGCCGAACAGTATACTCCAGGAGCGATAGTACACGCTCAAATCGTAAGCCAAATATTGAATGCAGTATTAGATAAACGTCCTTTATTATCAGCAATACCACTTTGGGGAGAAATATTGTTGATTGGTTTTTGGAGTTGTGTCGGAGGAATTTTGACTTTGCGTATTCGTTCCTTACCTTTATTATTTTCTGGAAATTTAATTGCTTTTTTAGTTATATATGGAAGTTATTTTTTTCTATTTATTGAAGGTGTTTGGTTGCCCCTTGTACCATCAAAGTTATCATTATTGTCAACTACAGGATGTTTAGTAATTTTTCATAGATATCGAAATAGATTTTGATGCAAAGTATTAAAAATTAAAGGAAGCACACAAGGAGAAATACTTTTTTATATAAATAATATTTGCGGCTTTGACATGATTACAACCCACGACCGATATTATTTAAAGTTGAAATGTATAAAATACTTTTTATAGCATTTCCCAGTCTATTGAAATACATCTAAAAACCTCACTCCTGACCCCTCTCCTTATTAAGGAGAGGGGAAATAAAGCACAGTTTTAGTATCAGTGTGACTTAAATTTGTACCTCAGTTGCTTGATAAACGCTATATAGCTAATTAACATTGAGGAATTAGTAAATAATTCTTAATGCTTATTCTAATTACCTTTTTCCTAAAATATAAATATATATGTTCGGAATCCAATACTATCGTCAAATATTCAAACTTATATTTGCTGTAAGCCTAGTATTTATAAGTGATATACCCGTAAAGGCACACACGGTAAATAATCAATCTCAACCGAATAAAAAGCAACCGAAAAAGCCTCAACAACAGCAAAACCCTCGGAGAAAACCACGCAAAAATTTTGTCTATTTTAGACAACCTCAGCGTCAAGGAACACCACGAGGTACCAGACCAGCAGGAAGTAGAAAGGGTTGTCCTATTTCTGAAAAAGAACGAATAAGCCCTTTAGTTCCTGTGACAAAAGAACCCAGCGGACGAGAATTACATTGGGGTCTAACAACGAAAGCAAATCCAAGTTTTTGGTTCTATGTTCCCCATAAATTAACTTCTATAAATAATGCTAAATTTTCTTTACGCAATCGACAAAATAAAACAATTTACGAAAAAGAATTGCAGTTAATCAATACACCAGGAATCATTCATGTTTCAGTTCCAGATAATGTAATATCTCTGAAAGTTGGTGAATGGTACCAATATTATTTGTTTATGGATATTGATTGTAGTTCTAAGGGAGTTTATCGTAAAGAATTTGCTCAAGCATGGGTAAAGAGGGAAGCAATTGCTTCTGGTTTTGAAACTCGATTAGAAAAAATATCATTACGTCAACGAGGATTATTTTACGCACAAAATGGTATTTGGTACGATGCGATAATGTCTTTTGCCAAGCTTAAATATGAACCAGGAACAAATACAGAGTGGAAGCAAATGTTGGAATCCG
>CAKZYM010000603.1 GCA_937884685.1 uncultured Calothrix sp. | reverse complement strand
AACAGTTATTAGTTATCAGTGAACAGTTATTAGTTATTAGTAGTTAAAACTACTAA
This sequence comes from uncultured Calothrix sp., assembly GCA_937884685.1. Lineage (GTDB taxonomy): Bacteria > Cyanobacteriota > Cyanobacteriia > Cyanobacteriales > Nostocaceae > Rivularia. The sequence goes on along the minus strand of CAKZYM010000603.1, from coordinate 3,653 downwards.
CTCTTAACTTTTCACTCCTAACTCCTAACTCTTAATCCAAAATCTAAAATCCAAAATCCAAAATTAATAAGGGGTTTTTATGCAATTATCAAAACAAGATTTACAAGCAAGCACTGATAGAATTTACGATACTATTGTTATCGGTGGTGGTGTCGGTGGTTTATCTGCTGGAATCTATTTACAAAGATATCTTCTGGATACTCTAATTATAGATAAAGGTAAGGCTCGCTCTTTCTGGATGCAGGAACTTCATAATTATCTTGGTCTACCACCGGATACTCAGGGTCGGACTCTGTTGAAACATGGTAAAGACCATTATTTATCTTTGGGTGGAGATTCTCTAAACGGTTACGTGGAAGAAATAACTGATAAAGAAGATTTCTTTGAAGTTAAAGTCAAAATAGGTCGTCAAAACAGTATTTATCAAGTATTCAGAGCTAAATATTTGATTGCTGCTAGCGGTATTATCGATAATTTACCTTTCCTCGATGATATGCAGAATGTCTACGAATATGCAGGATATAACTTGCACGTTTGCTTGATATGCGATGGTTATGAAATGAAGAATAAAAGGGTTGGTGTATTTGGAAAAAATCAGCGTAGTTTGGAAGTAGCTTTTAGTCTAGGTTGGTTTACACCGTATATCACTCTGTTTACCCAAGATATGTTTGAAGTCAGTTCCCAATTCCGCGATAGGTTATGGGAACACGAATATAAACTGGTAGAAAAGCCAATTAAACAGTTTATTGGTGAAAACCATCAAATGACTGGAGTAAAAATGACAGATGGTTCTGTTATCGAATTGGATGCTGGATTAATTTCAATGGGTTCGCAATTTCATTCTGGCTATCTTTCTGGGTTAAATCTGCAAACCCAAGGTGAAAACTTGGTTACAGATAAAATGTGTCGTACATCCCACCCGAGAATTTTTGCGATTGGAGACTTAAAATTAGGACTCAATCAAGTTGTAGTTGCTGCTTCTGATGGTGCTGTTGCTGCTACAGGAATTTGGAGGGATATTCGTCGTGAAAGAGGTGTTAAACGTCGTTCGGATATCGAGTCTGCTGTTTTGGTTTAATTTTTGATTGAATTATTAGACAAAAGTAGACTCGGTTGTTTACCTAATACTCAATTGCATAAATTCTAAAGCGTAACTACGAACCATCCATAAAAGCACTTAAAGTTTCACGAGTATATTCCGCTCCCATAGTGTTACCTTCGATGCTGGCCATCAAAATTGAACCACCCATCAAAAGTAGGTATTGGTGAGAAAAAATTTCTGGTTTAGGAATATTAGCTTCAAGAGCAAGCTTAAAAATATAAGTCCGAACTGACTGTCTGGCCATTACAACAATTTGATTCACGGGATGAGAAATATCCGCAATTTCTAAAGCAGCTTTAATAAAAGGACATCCATGAAATTCAGGACTTTCATACCATTCAAGCAAAACGTCAAGACTTGATAATATCATTTCTCTAGGACTGCTTGCTCTTTTGCTAACTTCTTCTTCAAAGTCTTTAAGCCATTGCTTTGCTTGAAAACGCATTACTTCTACAATTAGCTCGTCCTTGGATGGAAAATATCTATAAAAAGTGCGTCTGGAAACCTTTGAATTTGCAATCACCTCGTTGATACTAACTTGACTAAAACCGTTACAGTAAAATAGTTCTGCTGCTGCAATCAAAATTTTGTCGTACAGTTGCGAACGATTCTGTTGGGTATATTGATTAGTTTCACCGCTCATAGATTGATAATATTTATAATCCGGTAGACTAACAAGTCTACTTAGTAGTATGTTAAAGTGCAGGCTTGTATATTTTACGAGTTAAAGCTTGTGTAATAAAGCTATACAAAGCTTTTAATAGCAGCTTACATCTAATAACATCCTACAGTCTTGTTAATCGGGGAGCTTAACGATGACAAACGAAAAACGGCTCGAAATCGGATTATTTGTCATGCGTTTGAGTCTTGGAATATTTTTTATAGCTTTGATAATCCAAAAATTTCTAGCATATCGACCAACAACAGTGAATTTTACAGGATTTTATTCGATTGAAACATCAATCTTTTTTTATCCAGTGTTGTTTACTGCTATAGCTTTAATCATAATCTTTTTGAGTGGTTTATGTAAAACATTTTCTTACGGTATTTTTTTGGGACTACAGTTAGTATTGTTAGGCTCCATGTATAATGAAATGCTTCAACCTCAACAGCCCAATTATGTTTTATTTTGGTCAGGTATTCCAATCACCGGAGCTTTAATAGCTTTATTCTTATTGCGAAATAAAGATATTTTTTTGAATTTTGGTAGAAGAAGTAATCATGATTTAAGTTATCAAAATTCTTATTGGCAGTATAAACAAAGAACTTTAGAAATTTTATCCCATCTTAGTCATCGCACTGGTGAATTTAAGGTATATTTACAAGACATAGCTAGCGGTGTTAGCGAACTAATTGAAATCGATTCTTCTGTTATCACTATTTGCCAAGATGATTTTGCTCAAATATTAGCTAGTAATATTCCATTAGGAGAAGAAAATAATCATGTTTCATTGCATGGTCAATTAACTGGTACTGTATTTAATTCAGGCAAATGTCTTGTTGTTGAAGACACAATAAATTCTACTGAATATGGTCAAGCACCCGAAGGATGTCGTGCTTATTTAGGTATACCTTTACGCACTTCTCAGGGAAAAGTTATAGGTACTATTTGTTGTTTTCATGGTAAACCCCGTAAATTTTCTGCTCAAGAAATAGAAATTATCGAACTATTTGCAGAAAGAGCCGCAACAGCTATTGATAACCATCATCTTTATCAACAACAAAAAGAATTTAATCAAACATTAGAAGCAGAAGTCACTAAAAAAACCCACGAGTTAAAAACAGCGCAAGCTAAACTTGTCAAACAAGAACGTTTGGCAGCGATTGGTGAATTTGCAGCTTCTATTGTCCATGAAATTCGCAATCCTTTTTGTACAATCAAACTAGTCTTAGAATACTTTAATAAAGTTGATTTATCGGCTGAGGTTAAAAAACGTTTAAATTTGGCAGTGGATGAAGCAAAACGTTTAGAAAAATTATTGGAAGAAATATTACTCTATGCAAAACCTCATATTTTAGATATTTCGCAAATTGATATAAACCAGTGTATTGAAAAAATGTTAAATATACAGCTTGATTTACCACAATTTATAAATAAAAATATCGAATTTAATCCAGCAATAAGTAAGCCATTAATTCAAGGAGATGAAGATAAAATAAAACAAGTATTAATTAATCTTCTCCAGAATGCTTGTGAAGCTATATCTCCTGGAGAAGAAGTTAAATTAGAGGTAGATAGTAATCTTGAAGAAGAAGAAGTTTCTATTCAAGTTCGTAATGGTGGTGAACCTATACCACCTGATATTTTACCATTATTAACTCAACCTTTTTATTCAACAAAATCTTCTGGAACTGGTTTGGGATTAGCAATAACTAAACGCATTATAGAAGCACACAACGGAGAATTTATGATTGAATCAAATCCCGACGACGGGACTTCAGTTACAGTAAAATTGCCGTTGGTAATTGGTAATTAGTAATTGATAATTTTAATCCAAAATCTGTCTTGGAAAGTTTTGGGGGAAGAAAATCTACACCCCAAACTTTCCGC
>CAKZYM010000602.1 GCA_937884685.1 uncultured Calothrix sp. | reverse complement strand
GGACAATTTTTAGAACACGTTCGGGAGATAATTCGATTTTTTAAAGCAGCTTAATTTTGCAAGGTTTTAGAGACCTAGTGGAAGTAAGTTACAAGTAAGATAAAACTGTAATACTAGAAATTAGGTGATATTTTGTGGGTATAGAAAATACCAAATAACATGAGTGTTTCCACAGTAAAAATCACACTTTATACATAATTGTTTGGTTTTGAGGTAACGAATTTTTGTAGTGGGTTTGGATATGATACTGTGAATCATGACAATACAGCAGAAGTTATAAGGATTTCGCCTGAAGGAAAGCTTAGAATCTAAGGAAGAAAAGTTTTAAAAAAAGTCACTTCTTTATGATTTTCTCCCTTTGTTTTGGTTGTTAAGCATTAATTCCATTCGGCTAAAACAATTTTGCCGATAGTTTTCCCCTTTTCAAGACGCTGATGAACATCTCGCAGATTTTTAGAATTAATAGGTTTGACTATATCATTGCAAGTTGAAACAATTACACCATCTTCAATTAGTTGGCTTAACTCCCCCAGTAAATTACTTTGCTCTACCATATCTTCTGTTTGATACATGGAGCGAGTAAACATAAATTCCCACACGATACCAGCACTTTTACTTTTTAAAGTATCCATATCTAGCGGTTGTTTGTTTTCCACAATGGAACAAATTACTCCTTGGGGTTTAATCGCTTTAGTCATAGCTTCCCAGTGACCATCTGTATCGTTCAAACAAAGAATATAATCGACATTTTGATAACCAATTTTCTCTATCTCGTCCGCAAGATTATTTCGATGATTGACCACTTCATCAGCGCCAAGTTTTTCACACCAAGCAATTGTTTCAGGACGAGAAGCTGTAGCAATAACATTAAGCTTAGCTAGCTTTTTCGCTATTTGAATCGCAATAGAACCAACTCCCCCTGCACCATTAATAATTAAAATTGATTTACCTTCATCTGCTCCTGTTTTATCAATATTCAATCTTTCAAACAGAGCTTCCCAAGCAGTGATACCAGTAAGAGGAAAAGCAGCTGCATTTGCAAAATCTAAATTCTTGGGTTTGTGACCGACAATTCTAGCATCCACCAAATGAAATTCGCTGTTGCTACCAGGACGAGTGATATCTCCTGCATAATAAACCTCGTCTCCCGGTTTAAATTCTGTTACTTCTTCTCCAACTTCTACCACTACACCAGCTGCATCCCATCCAAGAATACGGGGTTCGGATTCAACCTTATCTTGAGAAGAGCGGATTTTATAATCTACTGGGTTAACAGAAATAGCTTTAACCTCTACCAGTAAATCTTTACCTTTAGCTGTGGGCTTAGGGATTTCAACATCTAAAAGACTATTTTCGTTGTTAATTGGCAAATATTGAGTTAAACCTACCGCTTTCATCGTTTTTACCTCTAAATTTTAAATATTATTAGCTTATTAGGACGGGTGCAGTTAGTTCTTAGGCTACGCCGGAATGACCTCGAACTCACCATCAGTGCGTACATAGATGATGCTCTCCTCTCCTGCTTTAAACGAGACTTGATGCACCGATTTTCCTGGGGTTTGCCCCAAAGAAAGGCTACCTTTGGTGGAACCAAAGTTTAAGCTAAAACTGTCTCAATCACACTTACAATCTCTTGGCACTTCGCTGTAGCAAGCGCATCGGGATGGGGAGAGGCAAACTGACCTGAATCATTGTCGAAATACTTGCCTGAAGCAGTTTTGAACTCATCCGTCAGTGCTGCGCGAGTAAGTATTTCTGCCCCTATACGGATATCACCGCCTGTGACCCCAAAAGCCTGCTTCACCATTTTGCTACCGAGCATGGAGCCAGGATTAATCGCCATGATTATAGGACCGCTATCCTTAAGGGAAAATGCCAAACTCCGGGACCACATTGTCAGAGCCAATTTGCTTTGTGCATAAGCTGCTCCATCGCGTAGTTTGACTCGTCCAGTCAGTGCTTCTACTTGTACAGTCGATTGAGCCGCAGAAGACAGATTAATCACCCGTCCTGAAGTACCGAGCAGTGATAATAGACGTTGTGTAAGCAGATACGGAGCGATTGTATTAACAGCAAAGCGTACATCAAGTCCATCTTGGGTGACAGGATTGGAGGCATTATAAACCCCTGCATTATTGATTAGCACATCAAGTTTAGAATGCTTTTCTGCAACAGTTTTTGCGAGTTCCTCGACATTATCCATGAGCGACAAATCGGCCACGTAGATTTCAACAGCTCCACCACCTTTGAGTTCAAGGAGTGTTTTTTGCACTTGTTCGAGCTTTTCTAGATTACGACCATGCAATAAAACATTGTGCCCCTGAGAAGCTAATATCTTGGCTGTTTCTAAGCCAATACCGTCGGTTGAACCAGTAATGAGGATGGTTTCTTGCATATTTTTTATATTTGAAACTGGTTATTTTACACAACTACCAAAGGTTTGATTTTAATTGGATTTAGAATAGCGTGACTATTATTCAATTTCCTGAATACCAATAACCCCTTGGTTCCAGTTACGCTGGTTGTCCATATCATTTTGAAAACCTTTGTCATCTGCGAATTGGAAACGCTTAATTGCTGGTGTTTTACTTGTTGCTTGATATAGCCAGTAAGCTTCTTCTCTAAGAGCATCTTCAATAGGCTTATCGATTGAAGCATAAACAGCCTGCTTACAAGCATTAATCGAATCAGCAGGGAAATGGGCGATGCGTTTTACTAACTCATCGACATAAGCACCAATCTTGTCAGCATCGAGAGCCTTATTAATAGTGCCATAGGCTTCCGCTTCATCTGCATCAAAATCACGCGCACTTAAAATAATTTCTAATGCACGTCCCAGACCTGCTTGACGAGCCATACGAGGTGCACCACCACCACAAGGCAGAATGCCCATACCGACTTCCCTCTGCATAAACTTTGCCTTACCACGCGCCGCAAACCGCAAATCCCCAGCTAGTGAAAATTCATGACCAC
>CAKZYM010000601.1 GCA_937884685.1 uncultured Calothrix sp. | reverse complement strand
ACAAATGCAAATGGGGTACCAAATAGAAGTTTAGGAATGATTATACAACGTGGTGGTGAAGAATTAATATTAGAAAAGATTCCAGACCGTTTTACGGTTCGCACTAATTCTAATATTTCTCTCAAAGATTTAACTCAGAGTTTTTTAGGTAATTGGCGTAGTACTATTCCTACTTCGCGTTTAGAATTGTTTAGAGTTGCGCCCAGTGGCTTAGAGACGGCGATGTCTCAAGCAAGGAATTCTCAAAATGTTGCTTTTGCTAGCCATGTTTATCAAATCAAAGGTAATCCTGGAAACAAAGTTTATTTAGGCGACCAAATCACGATTGAATTTGCCTCTTGGGTCGATTCTGCCAGAATTAACGCGATTGCAGCCAAGTTTGGTTTGATTCTGTATAGAGAGATTGATGGTCTTCCTAATACTTTCGCATTTAAAGTAGGCAAACAAGCTACACAGAATCCGATAAAAATTGCGAATAAGTTACAAGGACTACCTGAAGTTGTAGCTAGCGAGCCTAATATTATTATCCATCAAGAATCCTACTACAAACCTCGCGACCCCCTTTATTTTCAACAGTGGTATCTTAACCATAATGGTGGGAATCAGTTGGCTTATGGTTCTCATATTTCGGTTGAGAAAGCTTGGGATATTAATAGAGGAGTTCGCTCGGTAACTGTTGCTGTGGTAGACGATTCTTTTGATTTAAATCATCCCGATTTTATGGGTAGTGGAAAAATAGTCGCCCCATTAGATTTAAAAGATAAGGATTTCTTGCCAACACCTACACAGAAACAACCTAGTCACGGTACTGCTTGTGCGGGGATAGCGATTGCAGAAGAAAACGGTACGGGAATTGCTGGAATTGCTCCTGGTTGTGCATTTATGCCTATACGTACCAGTGGATTTTTAGATGATGAATCTATAGAAGCTATTTTTGATTGGGCTGTTGAAAACGGAGCAAGTGTAATTTCTTGCAGTTGGGGAGCATCGGCTGTATATTTTCCTCTTTCGTTACGGCAACGCGCTGCGATTACTCGCGCTGCGACGAAAGGACGTAATGGCAAGGGTTGCGTGATTTTATTTGCTGCGGGTAATGCCAACCGTCCGATTAATGGTACGGTATACGAGCGTGGCTGGGCTAAAAATATTGTCAAAGGTAAAACAAGATGGCTAAGTGGATTTGCTATACATCCAGATGTAATTACGGTTTCTGCATCCACAAGCTTGAATAAAAAAGCTGCCTATAGCAATTGGGGTACTAATATCTCGGTATGCGCTCCTAGTAATAATGCTCAGCCAGGAATGTGGTTTGCACAAACAGGCTTTATTTATTCTCAGCCTTCGATTGCAACATCACTTCCTGGAAGGGGAATGTTTACAACCGACCAGTTAGGAGCTGCTGGTTACAGCAAAGGTGATTTTACTCCTTATTTTGGCGGTACTTCTAGCGCTACTCCTGTAGTCGCTGGAGTTGCAGCGCTGGTTTTATCAGTAAACCCTGACTTAACTGTCGGACAAGTAAAACGCATACTTGAAGAAACCGCAGACAAAATTGTTGATTTGGACACAGATGCACAATTAGGTTTGCGTTACGGTAGTTATGACGAAAACGGCCATTCAAAATGGTTTGGTTACGGTAAAGTAAATGCCCTATCGGCAGTAAAAGCAGCGCAAAAACTCACAGAAAATTCCGCAGTTGCAACCAGAATTGTAGAAGGACGTAATAATTCTGTATCGTCTATTCCTGATAATGACAAACAAGGAATAAAAAGCGGGATTATCATATCTGACTTCGGCAATGTCGGAGATATTCAAGTTAACGTCAACATTACCCATGAATTCTTAAGTGACTTAGAAATTTATTTGATTGCTCCTAACAATCAGCGGGTGTTGCTACAAAGTCGTACTTTGGGTCGTCGTCAGGATTTACTTACCACTTATTCGGTACAAACCCATCCAGTTTTGAAAAATCTACTTAATCAGTCAGCCAAAGGAAATTGGCAATTATGGATTATTGATACAGCACCACAAGACGTTGGCAA
>CAKZYM010000600.1 GCA_937884685.1 uncultured Calothrix sp. | reverse complement strand
ATAACTTAAGTAAAAAAATACTGCCTGTGCTAAGCAGTATATAAATTAGTATTTTGAGACTTTTAATTGCATCGACTGTCTCTGAAAAATTTCAAATTTCGGTCATTCACTAAATTGTATATGACCTAATGGTTACACTTAACCACCATACTTTGTTGCAAGCAACCTTATAATCCCATTGTATTGAAGAGCAACTTACAGGAAAAATGGAAAAATATCGCCTACTGTAAAAAAGCTGCAATAATTACTTCAGTTAAGAATGAATGTCTTTGCCGAGGATATATCAAAAATCTAGAATAATACTTATAAATTGAAAAGTTAAATCAACCGAAATTTTAGAAAGTTTCTGTTATCAACAAAAAGGAAGCTTGAAAAGCCCAATCCAAAAATTTGCAGGGGTGAAACCATTGCTTCCTGAACTCGGTGGGCTAATTCACTCTTCCTTATTAATCTAATTAATTGGTAGTCTGTGCGGCAAGCATTTCTTTTAGCTTTTCTAGTTCCGTAGCCCAACGAGGATCTGGATAAACCCCATCAGACGAAGAACTGCTGCTGCTGCTATCTTTAGAACCGCTTCCGCGACGAGATTTTTTCTTACTCTTACTAACTCCACCAGTGTAACCCGAGGTAGCACTAGCATGTTGGGTTGGTGTTGATGCTTTAGCACCTTGTTGTTGCTCTTCACCTTCCTCACTATTTTTGGTGCGAGGTAATGCTTTCTCCAGTTTTATAGGAGATTCCTTGAACATTTGACCGTTATACTTTTCAATAATTTGGTCGGCTTGTTCATCATTATTCACAGTCATAAAACCAAAGCCACGGCATTTGCCAGTTTTACGGTCTTTGATTAATTTAGTAGTAATGCTGCTACCTTCTTCAGCAAAAACTGCTTGCAACTCTGATTTGTCTATTTCTTCTTTGGGCAAATTGCCTATGTATAGGCGAATGGACATGAAAGAACCTCCAATATGGTTAGATGTTTAGGAGCGGGTTTAAAACAAAAACTTGGTTTTATAGATGACGAACATATCCTATTGACTAAGATATTGCCGCGAACCATCTTTGTACCCCAAACTGTCAATGTTTACAATACAGTTTTTTCCCAAGCTGATTTTTTTTATGCAAAATTTTGCGCTTAATGGCGCAAAAACTTTAATCTAAAAAATTATAAATTCTGCATTATGCTTCTTGCAAAACAAATTTGATTCAATGCTCTTTTATTATGAAGATTTAAACACCATTTCCTACAATATCACGCTATCTTTAGCACAGCCAGTTCAGCACAGACATTTATAGCCAAGTCATTAATGCATAGTAGCATACAATACATTTTTTTCGTGAAGTACACCCCTTCTAGAAACAAAAACCAGCCAACGGCTGGTTGATTTCCTGCTGTGTTGGAATGACGAAAGGGGGCATATAATAGCGCAAACAGCCTCATAGATTAACTAAGCCTAATTACTTAACAATTTAGAAGCTACACTAATTATTTGTAAATAATTGTAACGCCTAATCTTATATTTCGCAACTTTTGTTTACAAAAAGGAGAAATAGGGAACAGTGAGCAGTTATCAGTCAACAGTTAACAGTTATCAGTTACGTTTAATGTGAATCAAAAAAGTTTCTTATTCTACAAGGGTTTTGAAGCTCGCTTGAATCCACATTTTTTTTATTTATCAACTTTTCGGATAATGATTTGAACGATTAATTAACATAACACCTCAGTTAGCATTTTTTTTAGTTCTTCATTATTCACCACTCACTGCTCACTGCTCACTGCTCACTGCTCACTGATAACTGCTCACTGCTCACTGTTTACCCAGTCAGAACAATGTAAGAACCCCAAGCAAAAGCAGCGACTGTGAGAATAGTAGACCAGATAGGATGGGGACTATTAACTACTTTGCCACCTTGGGCTTTCAAAGTTTGAATATCTACCCAAGGAGTTGCACCTCGTCGTAACCACCCAATAACAGAAACTTTTCTACCGATAAAGTCTTGAGCGTTGACAGATTGTCCCAACCAGGAAACATGATGCAATTTCATCAAAGTATTTCCGACTTGAAGAATTAAGTCTTGTCCCAAATAGTTGCTGCTACCCCGACGACCTAATAATTGTCCTGAAAGTTCAACAGGAATACTATCTATGGGTAAACTAGCTGGATTCGTTAACAATTCAGGTAAAGATTCGGAGTTTTGAACATTTTTAGGTTCAATATTTGCGAATAAAGAATTCATCCTAATCAACATACCGATACTAAAACCGATAAGCATAAAACCTGTTACAAATTGCCAATCGTCGTATATCCATGTGAGATTAATTAAATGTACCGCAAATAAAATTTGCCAAGTCAGCCAGAACAGCAAACCTAGTGCAGCACCTGCCACAACGCCCAAATAAGGGGAAATTTGCAATAAAAATGACTGACGTTTTACCTTCAAAGGTTGCTGACTTTCTAAATATAATTCGGGCTGAATGTGCCAATAGCGAGCTAGTTTAGATAATTTTTGCAAGCGCATTCCTATCAAGGGATGGCTGTTATTAATTACAAACCATTGACGATAAGGATTAAGATAATCCCACATCAGCAAGGACTCAAAGGTCGTATTTTCAGCGATACTACCCAACGATAAACTTTGCTGTTGAGCAACTGGAATCAATAGATTTAAAGTTTCTAATTGCCACGGTGTTTGTTTTTTATTGGTTATATTTGAGGATGTCGCGATAGCAATTTTGAGTAAAGCGCGAGTTAATGCATTAGGGTTTCCAGTAACTTCCGCACCAATTCTATCGCTCAAATAAGCTCTTCTTCGAGATAACCATAAAGTCGTTCCAGTCAGCAAACACCAGAGTAAATAAATTCCATTACCGATTATTCCTAAAATCGTACCTATAATCGGATTAGACATATCATCGCTCTGCTGAGAAATCAATTGATATAGTTTATAAATCGGAATTGTCAACGACAGATACAAAGACATGACCGCACAATCAATACGACCTATTTGACTCAATTGAGAAGCAACTATTGCTGCAATTTCATCATCTGCAAGTTGGTCTAAAAGTCCCTGACTAACTACAATTCGAGCAGTACGGGGTAAATGTCCAATAGTAAAAACTATTGGTGTTGCGATTGGTAAAATTCCTAATTGTGGTAACTTCCAGCCTCGCGGTTGACAGTAGCGTTGCAGTACCCGCACCGATTCGCGAGAATATATATTTAGAGTCTCTCGCTCTAAATTTTTTTGCCCGTAAAATCTACATAGCAGCCAGTCAAGCAACCACGGTGAAGCTCCTAGAACTATTACAAATATACCCAGCACTAAATAAGTAGGGTCATTATATAAAAATTGGATTGGCTCTAAAAATGGTAGCCAAACTAAAATATCGTTGATTAAATCTATTACGAACTGTAGAAATGCTCGCACCACCCAAAATAAAGCAATTCCAGTTCCAATACCCAACAATGGCAAGCGAATAGTTTTAATAAACTTTGGTTTTGGCAAAGGTTGCCATACTTTAGCTCTTCCTGCAAACCGAAAATGAATATTGGGAAGTTTATTTTGATTATTTTGATTATTT